>NZ_WJZM01000009.1:0-121720 GCF_021609545.1 Pseudomonas sp. PA-1-6B | reverse complement strand
ATACGTCGAAAACCACGGCCTCGCTCAAGAAAGGCGCTGATGGCGGAAAGCTTGAATTGCGTCGTGTATTTGCTCATGAAAAAGCCCCAGGAGTTGGATGGGTGTCCAACTTCTGGGGCGCACTTCAGTGTGTCAGCCACTGAATCTTGAGCTGAACCACCGCTATCGCAGGCAAGCCAGCTCCCACATTTGATCGAGTACACCGGTCATGTGGGAGCTGGCTTGCCTGCGATAACGGCCTACCTGTTGGTGTAAAACTCAGAGTGAAATCCCCATTTAAGGGCAAAAAAAAGCAGTTATTTATACTTATTGCACCATTTAATTTCACAAAAGCGACATCTTGCCCTGTCACGGTGCGAAACGAATTGATAAAGTCCGGCTCATTCTCTGTTTAACAACAATCAATTTGCCGAGACTTTTCATGACCGAATCCGTCGATTCCTTCCTTGCCCGCCTCAAGAAACGCGACCCGGACCAACCGGAATTCCACCAGGCTGTAGAAGAAGTTTTGCGCAGCCTGTGGCCCTTTCTTGAAGCCAACCCGCACTATCTGACCTCGGGCATCCTGGAGCGCATCTGCGAGCCGGAACGCGCGATCACGTTCCGGGTGTCGTGGGTGGATGACCATGGCAAGGTCCAGGTCAATCGCGGTTTCCGTATCCAGATGAACAGCGCCATTGGGCCCTACAAAGGTGGCTTGCGCTTCCACCCTTCGGTCAACCTGGGTGTGCTGAAATTCCTCGCCTTCGAACAGACTTTCAAGAACTCCCTGACATCGCTGCCCATGGGCGGCGGCAAAGGCGGCTCGGACTTCGACCCCAAGGGCAAGAGCGACGCCGAAGTGATGCGCTTCTGCCAGGCATTCATGAGCGAGCTGTACCGCCATATCGGTGCGGACGTGGACGTACCGGCCGGTGATATCGGTGTGGGCGCACGGGAAATCGGCTTCCTGTTCGGCCAGTACAAACGCCTGAGTAACCAATTCACCTCAGTGCTGACCGGTAAGGGCATGACCTACGGCGGCAGCTTGATCCGCCCGGAAGCCACCGGTTTCGGCTGTGTGTATTTCGCCGAGGAAATGCTCAAACGCCAAGGTCAGCGCGTTGAAGGCAAGCGTGTGGCCGTGTCCGGCTCCGGTAACGTGGCGCAATACGCGGCGCGCAAGGTCATGGACCTGGGCGGCAAGGTGATTTCCCTGTCGGACTCCGAAGGCACTCTGTACGCCGAAAGTGGTTTGACCGAAGAACAATGGTCGGCGCTGCTGGAGCTGAAAAACGTACAGCGTGGGCGTATCAGTGAACTGGCCACACGTTTCGGCCTGGAGTTCCGCAAAGGCCAGGCGCCGTGGGAACTGGCCTGCGATATCGCGCTGCCTTGCGCCACCCAGAACGAACTCGACGCCGAGGCTGCGCGCACCTTGCTGCGCAACGGCTGTCTCTGCGTGGCCGAAGGCGCGAACATGCCGACCACGTTGGAGGCTGTGGATATCTTCATCGATGCGGGCATCCTGTTTGCGCCGGGCAAGGCGTCCAACGCGGGGGGCGTGGCGGTGAGCGGCCTGGAAATGTCGCAAAACGCCATGCGCCTGCTGTGGACCGCAGGGGAAGTGGACAGCAAGCTGCACAACATCATGCAGTCGATCCACCATGCCTGCGTGCATTACGGTGAAGAAAACGGCCGTATCAACTACGTCAAGGGCGCGAACATCGCGGGCTTCGTGAAAGTGGCTGACGCGATGCTGGCCCAGGGTATCGTCTAGGCCTCGGCTTCGATGCGCAGCACTTCGATCAACTGATCGCCGACGGGGCGCTGCCACAGCACCTCGTCGCCCACCTGGGCGCCCAACAAGGCACGGCCCAGGGGCGACCCCCAGTTGATCAAGCCTGCGTTGGCATCGGCTTGGTCTTCACCGACCAACTGGATGCGCTGCTGTTCGTCCTGCTCGTTGGCGAACGTAACCCAACTGCCGATCTGCACCTTGTCGGTGGATGTGGCCGGCGCGACTACCTGGGCGCTTTGCACCCGTTGGTTGAAGTAACGCAGGTCCCGCTCAAGGCCAGCCTGGCGCTGTTTATCAGCCTGTTCGCCCTTGGCGGCTTCGTCGCTGTGCTCCCCTTGCAAATGCGCCACCTTGGCCTGCAATTGCGCCAACCCATGCGCGGTCAGGCGGTTAGGTTGCGCGCTGACCTGACGCTCCACCGGCTGATCAGCCTGGGCCGCGGCGTTATCTTCATTTACAAAAGCTCGGCTCATGGCGTTCTCCTTCCTATGAAGGTTGGGCCACGTTCGCTGCCTGATCGTTCCCACGATCAGCGTGAGCGATAGGCTTTGGCGGCGTCACGATCTTTTTCCTGCTGCCAATCGCGTTCGCGGTCGTCCCTGCGGTTTTCCTCGTAATCGCGCAGTTCCTGGCTCTCACGCATGGCCTTGCACTGGCGAAAGCCATCTTCCCAGCCTTCGGCGTAAGGCCGGTCTTTGAGGTAGCGCGGCACATTCTTGCGAAACGCCCCGGTAATCACCCCAGCGGCCTGGCGACCGCTGCTGCAACCGTCGTCAAAGCCATCGGCGAAGGCGGGTGGGTAACCCTTGGCCAGCAATTCCTGATGGGTTGACTGGCAACCCGACAACCCCACCACAGCGCACAGCATGACCACATACCGCCACATGGCGTACTCCCTGGCCGGTTAACGGCTGATAAGGAGAGTCTAGAAGGGGATTTGTTGGGGCCGTGTGAAATGGCGGTCAGAAATGTGTGGGAGGGGGCGACCTGTGGCGAGGGAGCAAGCTCCCTCGCCACAGGGTTTATGACGGGTGGTTCATCGCCAGCGCTGTATGTTCAGCCAATTCCTGTTGAATAAATGCAGCGATCATTGCGCGATACACCTGTTCGGTGACCTCAGGGTTGGCGCCCACTACATCGGATAACGCCCGCACCTTTGCGACTACTTGTTCAACCCGTTGTGGTGCCTTCACCTCATCGGTGTCTTTTTTAAAGTGCGCAGCTTGAGAGACGAAGCGTCCGCGTTCGGCCAGCAAGGTGACAATTTGTTGGTCGAGGCGGTCGATGTTTTCGCGGACTTCGTCAAGGGTAGTGCAGGCAACGGCCATGTTGATGGAACTCCTGATTTGTTGGGAGGGGACGATGCGGTAGGGCTGACTATACGCGGGCCAAATGTGGGAGCGGGCTTGCTCGCGAATGCGCATTGTCAGTCACTGATTTTTTGTCTGACGCACCGCATTCGCGAGCAAGCCCGCTCCCACATTTTGATCGTTGTAAGGCTTGAGTCAGTAGTGGTACCACTTCAGCTCAAGCATCACTTCATTCACTGGCGTGGACAGGTGGCTGTATTCACGCTGGGCACTCAGGCGCAGGCCCAGGTTGCGTGACAGTTCCCATTGCTGGTTGAGGCTGATGCTGCGCCGCACTTCGCCGTTGGTGAAGAAATCACCCTTGGCTTCCAGGCTCAGGTTGCCCAACGGGTTTTTCCACAGCACGCCGGTGTTGAACCCGGCCGCCGGGGAGATGGCTTCGCTGAAGTCGTTGTTGTGCTCCACGCGCACGGTGCCGAGGGCGAAGCCGAGCATGTCGTCGGAGAGTTGCCAGGTGCCACCGGCGCCGCCGTTGACGTGGGCCACCAGGGTTTCGTCGTCGTGTTTGCCCGGTACGCGTTCCAGGCCGCCGGTGACTTGCCACGACCAGGGTTGCAGCAGCGCATTGCGCGGCGTCAGCGAGCGGATGGTGGCCAGGTCCAGTTGCTGGAGCTGCCAGTGATTGCCTTCGTACTGGCGCAGTTTCATTTGCAGGATTTCGATCTGCGCGCCCAGGGGGAAGCCTTCGGCGTTGTCGTTGAGGTCGTGGTAGGCCATGCGCAGGCCGTATTCGCCGAAGGCTTTGTCGCCGCGGGTGCCGATGCCTGCCTGCCAGGTGCGCGACTCGTGGCCGTTTTCCGGCAGGCCAGGCGGGGTGATTTTCAGGTCTGGCGCCGGGTTCTGGTTAATCGCGCGCAGCAGTTCGAAGCTGCGCTGGGAGCGTGTCGCATCGCGCTCCAGGCCATTGGCGCGGTAGCGGCCCAGGCGGTAAGCGGCGTCCACGATGAGTGCCTGGCGCTCGCGGGGCAGTGCTTTGAATGCCGGTTCCTGCAGTTGCTTTTGGTCGTCGCTGATTTTCAGCACCCACTGTTGCTCATCGCTATCGAGTGGCTTGGCGCGTTCCAGCAGTTCGCGTTCACGGGAGGGGCGATAGTCGATCTTTTCGACCAGACCTGCGTCCTTTACCGCCTTGACGGTATCGGTAGGGATCGCGGTGAGCGGGAACTGTTCGGTCAGGCGCAGGCCGGGGCGGGCCACTTGCAGCAGTTCCAGCAGGCGGTAGGAGCAGTTTTCGTCGAAGAAGAAGTAATCGAACTGGATCTGCTTGAGCTCCCACACGTGCTCGACCATACGCTTGGTTTCGACCTCGGTGAGGTTCAGGCGGTATTCCCACAAATCGCGGTTTTCGAGGCTACGGTATTCGGAGAGTTTCTCCTGATAGGGCACCAGGGCGAACAGGCCGGGGTAGCCGCCCATCAGGCCCTTCCAGGCATAGAGGATGCTGTTGTCGGAGCCTTCGATATAGGCGCCGAAGTTGATCGCATAGCTGAGCAGCGCGGTGTTGTTGCTTTGCACGTCGGCCTGGTCGATGCGCAGCAGGGTGTGGCCGAACATCGACGACGGGCTGTTGAGGTAGGCCGCCGGGAAGATCATCACTGCGCTATGGGGCGCGACATCCTTGAACCACTGGGTGAACTCTTTGCATTCCAGAGCGGGCAGGTCGTTCAGTTGCAACTGCGCCTTGAGCCAGCGGGTGCGTGCGGGGTAAACGCACTGGGCGTGCTTTTCACCCAGGCTGGCCGGTGCATACAGCGCATCAACGGTGGCCTTGAGTTCGGCGTCCGGATGGTGTGCGCCATCGGGAGCGATGAAGAATTTCTGGTCGCTGACATAGCTGCGCCAGCCACTGATCTTGCCGGCTTCGTAGTGCCCCAGCGACAGCCAGAATGGATCATTGGCCAGTTGCTGCAAACGTTGATCGTCGAGGTGCGGTGCCGCATGCAGCGGGGCGCAGGCGAAGAGAGCCAGGCAAGCGAGGCGTTTGAGCATGGGGGCTACTTAAGTCGGACGGAAAAAAAGACCCAAGGTGGGCGGGTCGAAAAAATAAAACCCGCGCCTCGAAAGGCGCGGGCAGGTCGAGCTTAAGCCTGGGTTGCGTATTTCGCCAGACGGGCATCGCTTTTCAGTACAGCAATGGTGTTGTTGTGCACGTCGTCAGCGGTCACGTCAGCCTTGCTGAAGATCTGCTGGAAGTGCTCGTGGGTCACGGCCGCGAAGTGGTCGCGATCTTCCGGGGCAACACCCAGTACCACGGCATAGGTGGTCAGCGCTTCGCCGTTGCCTTTGGCCATGTCTTCGGACAGCTCGTTCATCATGCCATTCATGGCAATCCAGGACTTGCCGCCGTAGGTCAGGGCGCTGTTGGTGCTGCAACCGTTGGTGCCCGAGGTCATGCCGAAGGTGGCGTTACCCGAAGTACCGTTGGTGGTGGAGGCGAGGAAGTGGGCCGGAGTACCGCGCTGGCCTTCGAACAACATGTTGCCCCAACCGCAGTTCGGGCCACCTGGTGCTTCTGCCATTGCATTGAGGGAGACGACGGTGAAGAGAGTACCAAGAAGGATCCGTTTCATAGCTTTGTTCTCTTTGTGTGCAAACCAATGGACAAGGGTTCAGGTGCTCAACGCACCCTAGGGGCCAGTTATTAGTCCAACCCGCGCAGTTTGGAGTTTAGGCACGTTCCCAGGGTTCCGTGTTTTTTTATAAACATTCAGTCGCGGGCGATTTTTTTGTAGGAGGCGTGCGGTGGCTATGCTTTCCCGAAAGCGCGCCTTGCCAGAGCGCTCAACCGGGAGCCAGAATGCCCCATCTGCCCCGCCTGATGTAAGGAAGCCCGATGCCTGATCCTGTTGCTGCCAGCCTGCGTCTAGCGCCCGAAGCGCTGACTCGCCCTTTCTCCGCTGAACAGTTCAGCTTCTCGACCACCAATGATTTGGAGCCCTTTCGCGGTGTGCTTGGCCAGGAACGTGCGGTTGAAGCCTTGCAGTTCGGCGTGGCCATGCCACGCCCCGGTTACAACGTGTTTGTGATGGGCGAGCCGGGCACCGGCCGCTTTTCGTTCGTCAAACGCTACCTGAAAGCCGAAGGCAAGCGCCTGCAAACCCCGGCGGACTGGGTTTATGTGAATAATTTCGATGAGCCCCGCGAGCCTCGCGCCCTGGAATTGCCGGGTGGCGCCGCCGCGGCATTTATCGCCGATATCAACGGCCTGGTCGATAACCTGGTCGCCACCTTCCCGGCGGCGTTCGAGCACCCGACTTATCAACAGCGTAAAAGCGCCATCGACCGGGCGTTCAACCAGCGCTACGACAAGGCGCTGGACGTGATCGAGCGCCTGGCCCTGGAAAAAGACGTGGCGCTGTACCGCGACAGCTCCAACATCGCCTTTACGCCGATGCTCGACGGCAAGGCGCTGGACGAAGCGGAGTTTTCGCAACTGCCGGAGGCCGATCGCGAGCGCTTCCACACCGATATCTCCGAGCTGGAAGAACGCCTCAACGAAGAGCTGGCCAGCCTGCCGCAGTGGAAGCGCGAGTCCAACAACCAACTGCGCCAGTTCAACGAAGAAACCATCACCTTGGCCCTGCAGCCTTTGCTGGCGCCATTGTCGGAAAAATACGCAGAAAATGCGGGCGTCTGTGGCTACCTGCAGGCCATGCAGGTGTACCTGCTCAAAACCGTGGTGGAGCAATTGGTGGACGACGCCAAGACCGACGCCCAGGCGCGCAAGCTGCTTGAGGAACAATACTGCCCGAGCCTGGTAGTGGGCCACTCGGTCAACGGTGGCGCGCCGGTGGTGTTTGAACCGCACCCGACCTACGACAACCTGTTCGGCCGTATCGAATACAGCACCGACCAGGGCGCGCTCTACACCACCTATCGCCAGTTGCGTCCCGGCGCGTTGCACCGCGCCAATGGCGGTTTTCTGATCCTGGAAGCCGAAAAAATGCTCAGCGAGCCGTTTGTGTGGGATGCGCTCAAGCGTTCCCTGCAATCGCGCAAGCTGAAGATGGAATCGCCGTTGGGCGAACTCGGCCGCCTGGCCACCGTGACCCTCAACCCGCAGATGATTCCCTTGCAGGTCAAGGTGATCATCATCGGCTCGCGCCAGTTGTATTACGCCTTGCAAGACGCCGACCCGGACTTCCAGGAGATGTTCCGCGTACTGGTGGACTTCGACGAAGACATCCCCATGGTCGACGAGAGCCTGGAGCAGTTCGCCCAGTTGCTCAAAACCCGTACCTCGGAAGAAGGCATGGCGCCGCTGACCTCGGACGCGGTGGCGCGCCTGGCGACTTACAGCGCACGTCTGGCCGAACATCAGGGGCGCTTGTCGGCGCGTATTGGTGATTTGTTCCAGCTGGTCAGCGAGGCGGATTTCATTCGCCACCTGGCCGGCGACGAAATGACCGATGCCGGGCATATCGAGCGCGCCCTCAAGGCCAAGGCCACGCGCACCGGCCGCGTGTCGGCGCGGATTCTCGACGACATGCTCGCTGGCGTCATCCTGATCGACACTGCCGGCGCCGCTGTGGGCAAGTGCAACGGCTTGACGGTGCTGGAGGTCGGCGACTCGGCATTCGGCGTGCCGGCGCGGATTTCCGCCACGGTGTACCCGGGCGGTAGCGGTATCGTCGACATCGAACGCGAAGTTAACCTCGGCCAGCCGATTCACTCCAAGGGCGTGATGATCCTCACTGGTTACCTGGGCAGCCGCTATGCCCAGGAATTCCCGTTGGCGATTTCTGCGAGTATCGCCCTGGAGCAGTCCTACGGGTATGTGGACGGCGACAGTGCGTCCCTGGGCGAGGCATGCACCTTGATCTCGGCCTTGTCGAAGACGCCACTCAAGCAGTGCTTTGCGATCACCGGCTCGATCAACCAGTTTGGTGAAGTGCAGGCGGTGGGCGGGGTCAACGAGAAGATCGAAGGCTTCTTCCGCCTCTGCGAAGCCCGCGGGCTGACCGGTGAGCAGGGTGCGATCATCCCTCAGGCCAACGTGGCCACGCTGATGCTCGACGAGAAGGTGTTGCAGGCCGTGCGTGCGGGGCAATTCCACATCTATGCGGTGCGCCAGGCGGATGAGGCCTTGAGCCTGCTGGTGGGCGAAGATGCCGGCGAGCCGGACGCCGAGGGGCAGTTTCCGGAAGGCACCGTGAATGCGCGGGTGGTGGAGCGCTTGCGGGCGATTGCCGAGATGATCAGCGAGGAAGATCTGAAGGAGGCGGAAAAGGAGCTGGCGCAGCAGGCGTTGGCCGAAGCCAAACCAACCTGATTGCTGTCATCACTCGGTTAAGGTGGGAGCTGGCTTGCCTGCGATAGCGGTATATCAGCCAACTGGGAGGTTGGCTGTGAGTCTGTCATCGCAGGCAAGCCAGCTCCCACAGTGGTCCGTGGTGTTTTTGGGAACGTTTAGCGTGCCACAAAATTGACTCCACCCTCAGGGACCAACGCCCGTTGGTCCCTACAACCTTGGTTTGTCGCGTTTTTATTCTATTCTCAGAGTCAGGGATATCCACAGGAGTCGCAGGATAGAAACAGCCTCGCCTTGCGCTGGGGCTGAACACCGATCTACCGAGGGGCGCCGCCATGTCGCGCAACCTTTGCCTTACTCGCCAGTGCCTGGGCCTGGTCACCCGTATCGAATGCTCCATTCGCCCTCTCGCCGGGGATAACGGAATGTGGACGCTATTGTTTGCCGCCGGCATGTCGGGCGAGCAGCCTTCCACCGTCAAATCCCAGGGCCCGTTCCATGGGCCCTTCGTGGCAGAACGCATGCTGGGCACCATCGTTGATAGCCTGACCTTGCACGGCTACGAGCAAATGGACGAGCCGCAGATATGGTGCCTGCACCTGCAGGCTCATCTGCGCCAACTCAATGGCGGCCAGGAGCGGCTGGCCCTATAGCGTCGGCTATTTGCTCTCAGGCTTGTCCAGCTTGACCTCAAAGCCGTATTGCACGGTGCTGAGGTCGGTGCGCTGGTAACTTTCCAGCGTGGTCGGCTGGCCGTAGAAGTAATGCACGTCAAACATCGCCGTGCCGTATTCCTCGGCGCGGTGGCTGACACCGAGAATCTCCTTTAAGTAATTGCCGCTGGCATCCTTGGCGTAGAAGCGCCAACTGTCGGCGGGGAAATCCTTCTGGTCGACGATCAGCGCGTTGTCCTTGAGCGACAGGCCCTTGGGCAGCTTGGCGGCGTCAATCGTGGCTTTCTCGATGGTGGCCAAAAACAACGGTACCGAGCCCACCACAAACGCCGGGGTTTCCGGAAACAGGTTGAGGTCGTAGGTGAGCGTGCCGCTTACTGCGTTCAGCTCGAAAGCCTCGGTCGGCAACTCGATAGGCTCGCCGCGCTCGCCCTTGTCATCGGCGGTGAAAAAGGTGATAGGCGCGTCACTGTTGTTGCGCTCGGCACCGACCAGGTCGTCATTGAAGGTGAACGGGTGGTCGAACACGATTTTTGCGGCACTGGCGTCTTCGGTCGATTGGCTGATGGTGACGCTGTTTTTCAGTTGGTCCTCTGTCATCGAGGCATCTTTGAGCCAACTGGCGGCGCCGTCGTCATACACCGTGACCGGCATTGGCAGGGGCTGTACGGTGTTTTGCAGGCTGTTCCTGTCAAAGCGCATCACCGGCAGGTCCAGGTCTTTACGGGTGAGCGTGGCCTTGGAGAAATCCAGCACATTCACCTGCAGGTTATCGATCAGCCCGTTGAAATACACCTTGGCGTAATGGCTGGTCTGCTGGCGCTCGAAGGCTTTTTGCGCGTCGGTGAGCTGTTTATCGAAGGCATCTGACCACGCGGTTTGTTTCTGCATCTCGGCCAGTTGTTTTTCATAGAACGCCACTTGCGCGGCACTCTCGTTGATCGAGCCTGAGCGGGTCAGAAACTGCCCGGTGCTGTCCCGTGCCTGCACCAGCAGCGGGTTGGGTGACGCATCGCCTATTTCGGCGGCCAGGGGCTGGCTGTTGGTCAGTTCGATCTCGGCGTAGTTCTTTTCCAGCGTCAGCAGGTTGAGGGTGATGTTGCCGTCGGTGCGTTTATGGCCCACGTCTTGTTTGGTCAGGTCAAACGTCAGCACCTTGCCCGGGGTGATCACCTCCACCGCGCCCTTGAGGCTGATGGGTTGTGGCTGGCTCTTGTTTTCCGTCTCGATGCCTTCGATGAAGGGGTAGGTCACCGTCAGGTCGTCGGGGTTGGTCAGGTTGGAACTGCTGGGGCTCAGTTGGATGCCGGGGTCGGTTTCTGACCATTCCGGCTGGAAGGGAATGACTTTATTGTTGCTCAGGGTGACCGACTGCCATTCCAGGCCATGGGGGAAGGGGAACTGGTCCGGCGCGTTGAAGTTGAACGGGAAGACCGGCTGCAAATCCGTCAGGTAGTCGGAGTGTGAGGTTTTGCGCAGCACGAACAGGCCATTGATGTAGGTGTCCACCAGCGCTTGGGGCGTAGGGTAATGCTTGAGCAGGGCCAGGCTGTCTTCGCCGTATTCGGCTTCGATCGGCTTGCTGGCGAGCTTGACGCGCGCACGCTCCAGCAACAGCAGCGAGCCGCCCAGGTCCGCGATGGCATCACGCAGCTTGGGGTCCTGGATGGTGTCCAGGGACTGTTCGAACTTCGTGGTTTTCTCTTCGAGGGTCGCCTGCTTCTGCTCTTCTTTGGGGGAGCAGCCGCTGGCCATCAGCAACGCCGCACACAGGCCGAGAGTGGCCAAAGGGGATCGCACATCCATCATCTGAAGTTTTCCTGTCCGACATCATCGAGCCGAGTGAATGGCCTCGACACTAGCAGAAAAATTCTCTTACAGATGCCACTTGGGTCAGTTTTCTCGCGGTGACAGGGGCCGGGTGGCGGCTGGTATACTCGGCGCCATTTTTAGCCAAGCTGTGTGAGATTCAATGGAACGCTTTATCGAAAATACGATGTACGCCTCGCGTTGGCTGCTGGCGCCGATCTACCTGGGGCTGTCCCTGGGCTTGCTGATCCTGGCGCTGAAGTTCTTCCAGGAAATCATTCACGTGATTCCCAACATCTTCACCATGTTGGAAGCCGAAGTGATCCTGCTGCTGCTGTCGTTGATCGACATGGCCCTGGTGGGCGGCTTGCTGGTGATGGTGATGATTTCCGGCTACGAGAACTTCGTTTCGCAGTTGGATATCGACGAAAACAAGGAAAAGCTCAACTGGCTGGGCACCATGGACTCTTCGTCGCTGAAGATGAAAGTGGCGGCCTCCATCGTGGCGATTTCCTCCATCCACCTGCTGCGCATCTTCATGGACGCCAAGAACGTCGATCCACAGCACCTGATGTGGTACGTGATCATCCACATGACCTTCGTGGTCTCGGCGTTTGCCATGGGCTACCTGGACAAGCTCACCAAGCATTGATGCCCCGCGCCGGCCTTACTGCTCCACGAAGTAATAAGGCTGGCGGTTGATCGCCATTTGCTTGATCACCGTAACCTTCTCGTTCAGCCGGTCGGTGTGGTCTGTCAATGCAACGTTGCCGGGCTTGGCGCTGAGGAAGGCGCGCAGTTCGGCTTCGGTGTTCAGGATCGGCAAGTAGGCCTGCAGGTAGAACACGCTGGCGCCGTCGATGCGCTCGTTGGGTTGGTACATCGCCACCGTCCTGCCTTCGTCTTGTAGGGCCTGGATCTGGCTGATCACCGGCACGAATGAATGGCGCACATCGGCTTTGGGTGCAAACCAGAACGCTGCGCTCAGGTAGCAGGCGATCGCCAGGCTGAAAACCCCGCCAATAATTTGCCGATGATAACGGTACAGCCCCGGCTTATGGTCTTTGACCCACTCCAACAGCACCCGCGCATACTCGGCGGCTAATACCGCGGCGGCTGGCGTCAGCGCCATCAAATACACCGTGCGTTTGCTGGAAGCCAGGGTCAGCAGGGTGAACTGCGCCACCAGCCACACACTGAAAAACAACCGGTAGCGGTTGCGCACCAGGCTTTTGCGGAAGTGCCACAGGCCCAGGTACACCAGGATGTTCCAAGGCAAAAAGGCTTCAGGCAGTTTCGCGAGGTAATAGTAAAACGGCTCGTAATGCCCGGCTTCTACGAACGAACCACTGAAGCGCCCGACACTATTGGTCCATAACACTTCACCCACCGCCTGCATCCCGCCGCGCTGAAACAGAAACCCCAGCCAGATCAGCAACGGCACCAACGCCAACAAGGTGAACAGCGCCGGCTTGAGCCAATCGCCCAGCCGCAGGCGCTTATCCATTAGGCTGGTGCTGAGCAAGTACACAAAGATCACGATGCCCGGCATCGCCAGGCCCAACACGCCCTTGCTTAACGTGGCGATGACCATCCCGGCGGTAAACAACGCCCAGGCCCAGATACTCGAACCTTCACGCTCGGGCCGTACCGCCTGGTAAAACCCCAGCAGGGCCGCGGTGACACCGAGGCTGAGCAACGAATCCTCACCCACACCTCGCACATTGCCCCAATAACTGGCCATGGTCGCCAGGATCAGCGCAGCGCTGAACGCCAGCGTCTGCGGCCGCCCGAACCGCCGCAGCATCCCGTACAACAGCATCACACTGAACAACCCGGCAAACGCCGACGCCAGGCGCACCGCCCCGGTGCTGGCGCCAAACAGGCGAATCGCACCCGCGTCCAGCCATAGGCTCAGGGGTGGTTTTTCCAGGAAGGGTTCACGAAACAGGCGCGGCACCACCCAGTCATTGTCCAGGTGCATCGCCATGGCGATCCCGGACACCCGGGCTTCGGTAGAGCCTTGCAACTCGTGGTTGCCGAGGGCGAAGAAGAACAACAGAGCAGCAAGCAAGAGCAGCAGGGGAGCGGGGCGCGTCATGGAGTCTGGCTACCGAGGCATGAGACCGATCGGGCGACCGGTCATGGGTAGTCAGGGAGTATACGAGCGCGATTCTTAACCTTTGGTGAACGGCTGTGGGGTTTTTCTCCGGCGGATCAAGGCAGTTTCAAGCTGGGCACCGCCGCTTTGCCTTGTGCGGTCAGCACCGGCTCCAACTGCTCCCAGGTGAAGGCCAAGTCGTTGTCGCAACCGTCACCATTGGCCGGTGTCGAGAGTTGCAGGCCCTGGGTGTTGAAGCTGAGGTGAAAGTTGGAGTAATCGGTAATCGCCGGGCAGCCCTCGTCGGCAGTGGTTTGCTTGGCCAGCCAAGTGCTGAAGGCGGCCGGCAGCTTCAAATGGCCGGAATAGGCGTCATGCCATTGCTGATGGCCGCCGAGCCAAGTCCATGGGTCCACACTCTCGCCGGTTTGCAGGTTCCAGGAGTGCAGGCCCCAACTGATGCCCATGGCGCCTTGGCCTGCGGCCCAGCGGTAGAACCGCACGGTGAGAAATTGCGATGACCAATAGGCAGGCTCAACCTCGATCTCACTGGTATAGACCGAACCGTTTCGACCCAGGTATTCACGGCGTTCATAAAAATAGTCGGTTAGATCTTCGTCATTGACGGCCAACGTGGCGAGTTGCTGGTTGATCTTCTGTACCGCTAGGCCGTCACCTTCCAGCTTGAGCGTGACGCGGGGGCCTTGGGTCTTGAGCTGGTAGGTGTGGTTGTGGAAAGTCTTCTTCTCGGTCTTGATCGGCAGCGGCGCGGCTTCCATGGGCGCGTTATAAGCATCGCTGCCGCAGCCGTCCGCGCCAATGCGGCGCAGCGCCAGTGGCAGCGGCGCACCGCCGTCGGTTTTGCTCCAGGTACCCGAAAGGGTATCGGCCTGAGGTTTTTGCAGGGCCCAGAAACCGGTGTTGCCTTCCTCCACCCAAGGCGCGTTGTCGTTGGCCTGGGTCAGCTGAATCGGGGTACGGATGCGCTGGTAGTAATAACTGCCATGCTCCCCGTCGGCGCCGTTGAAACACACGGTGATAGCGGACTTGCCCAAAGTGCCTTGCCAAACCCCGGCCAACTCGGCAGCGGTGGCGAATGAAGGGATGAAGGCGAGGGCGATGACGGCGAAGGGCTTGAACACGGGTATCTGACTTCCGGTTGTCTGATAAAGGCCGTCAGGGTAATGGGAAGTGTGAGGGGATGCCAGCGGGCGAGATGCGCTGAGGCAGCTCGCCCGTTTGCGTGTTTTAGGGCTGTGGCGTCTGGCTGGTGAATGGTTGCGTGTTCAAGACTCGTTCTACTAATAGCTCACCCAAAACGATCAACTGCTGAGCAGCCAGCAACTTGTGGCGGTGCGCGCCTTCAAGTTCGAAAGCCAGGTCGGTGGTCATGGCGTTGAGGGAGGCGAGGGTTTCGCTGGCTTGGATTAGCAGGGTTTCGGGGTGGATGTTTTCGGCGAGGGTGAAGAGGGTAGTTGGGGGATTGGGGGTGATTTTTTTCATGGCTGAAACTCCTTGATTGATGGAGTCGCCAGACATCGCTGCTAAACGAAAAGGGTGGCGACCGTACGCGGGTTAGCAGACCAGGAATCAAGGAACCCGGCGCACCCGAAAGTGCCCCACGCACAGCCGCCATGACACGAACCAGCGGATGCAGAAAGCATCGCTCGAACGGATGGTGGCTTTGCAGGCCTTGATATTAACCGAGCTGCTAAACCCGGTCGCTGATTTTGCAGCGACAGGGGAAGGCTAGGCTTGTTGGTTGGAGTGCGCTAGTTCACCGACAGCGCGGTATCTTGCGGGAAAATTCCGAAGCCTGGCCCTGTACCGCTTCTAGACGAGCGACACAATGGAAGCCGTGAAGTTTGAGCTCAGTCCCTGGCTTCCAGGCATGGCTTTTTAACGTGCACCCCTGGATCAGCTTCCAGGTTACCCGCAATTGCGATTTCAGTGGCCTCATCACGTTGGTGTCGCATATCTGGTCGTATAGCCCACCACTCCGGACTCTTAATGACATCGGCGCCGGTGATATCCCTGATCATCTTCACAATGTCGAAGGATCGAAGTCCATCTACGTGTTCGCTAAGACTGCTGGTCGTATTGGCCCACATGGGATCTAGAACGAAGTCGATCCCTTTCATCCTTGCCAGCTTTGCCGCAGGTACGAAATCAGCGTCGCCGGCCACCAGAACAATGACGTCAACCAGTCGGTCCATGGCCAGGGTCGTGATATCCATGCCCAGTTTGGTATCTACGCTTTTTTGCTCCACGTTGTAGTGAAAGTCTGCATTGGTGAGCTCGCTCCAAGCCTTGTGGCCTTTGAGCAAAGCTTTGAGTGAGTGGGAGTTGAGCCGCCATTCTCCACTTTTGGCTAGCTCGCCGAGCCTGAGCGCTGTTTTCCTGCTGCACCTGAGATTGTCATGAAGGGCACGTCGTAACTGGTAGGGCGGATGGGTATTGAAATTCAAATGTCCTGGCGTTTTGTGGCCTGGTGGTATGAGTGGGAGACGTACCTGATTGGAGGGCGGCGGACAGTCGTAGTAATAGACTCGGTAGAGTTCCCGGCGGGCGGATCGCTCGTCCTCAATGTGAAGCCTGACCAGCTTCCTGATGATCTGCGCCAAATGTTCCGCGTTCGGCAGCAGGCTGTCTCGGAAGTACTTTCGCCTGAAGAACAGCACGCGCTGAAAGAAAAAACCACCATCTATGAGAACGGCTGCTCGTTTCACTCACTTTTCTCCGGGCAAAAAAAAGCTCAGGACTGCTGGGCAGGTTCTAACAATTGCCTGCGCGCTGTACTGAGCTGGTAGATAGTTTTGTTCAGTCGCCGCCTGAGCGTCAAGGACAAGATGGAAGCCATCTTAGAGCTGGGCTCTACCATTGCTGCGACAGTTGAAGGTTATCTGCGACAGGCGGAGTTGGCCAGTTCACCAACAGCGCGACATCTTGCAGGAAAGTTCCGAAGCCCGGCCCTGTTGACCTCCCCGTCGTCAGGCTCTGTTAAAAGCTCCAGTCCACAGCCTGAACCATCTGGCAGAACGGCCCGTTGAGCGTGGCATTGTGATGAGCCACGATAGCCTCGGCTTTCATCAAGGGCGTATCCGAACAGGTATGACCGTCGGCGATAAGCACCGCATCGAAGCCAAGATCACGCGCAGCACGGCAGGTGCTGTCGACGCAGTATTGCGTTTTCATCCCGGTGACTACCACGCCAGTAGCGCCGCTGGAGCGCAGATTGTCCGCCAGGTCAGTCATTGCAAAAGCGTTAGGCCGACGCTTTTCGAACACCACTTCCCCGCCCAGTAACTTCAGTTCCTGTGTAATCAACGTAAGCGGGCTGCCCGGTTCGATCGGCGAGCCAACGGGGCCGATGTGGCGCGCGAGAAAAATCGGCACGCCTGCGCTGCGAGCCTTGTCCATCAGGGCATTCAGCGTCTCCAACAGCTCGTCGCAGCGCCAGGGTTTTTCCGGGCCGTGGATGAGTCCGACTTGGATATCGAGTATCAACAGGGCGTACATGGGGGCATCTCCTTGCGTGTGAACCAGCGACACAAGGGCATAAAAAAGGCCCTGTCCATCGCTGGCGGGCCGTTGAAGTAATCGTTGGTTATTGGCTCACGACACCTCGAACGCTCCGCTTGAAGCGGTCGTGGTGGTGGTTGTCGAGGTGAGGCAATGGGTAGTCATTAGGTTGACACTAGCAGTATGGGTGATGGAATGCCAGCTACAAAAAAGACGTCCGTGGCACACTGGCGCTGTCGTGCGATCTATTGGAACAGGGTGGAGTAAAGCTTTGGTGCACCCCGAACTTCCTAGGAGCTGAATGACTACTTTTGCTTGGAGTCAACCAGTCGATTCACGGACTGGCTAATCGTTCAGTGGGTGGTCAAATGAAGTGCATTTTTTCAAGTTTTTAGCCACTGCATAGTGGCGTATTGATATTTTTATTCGAGGCGGGTTTATTTTCACGTATGTTGATACAAAATTATCCCTGATTTCGGAGTAAAAATGTCCCCGTTCGTCATTGGTCAGGAGTATGAAAGATCCCGCCTCCTTGAGTTCATAGGCAGCAGGCAGATGCAGTCAGGTGTTCTTTGGGGGAGCGAAGAGCCAGGGTGTCTTATTTGTACATCGGGAGGCCGAGGCGGTAAGAAAGCTGGTTATTCGGATGAGCGCCTCTCTGACGGTACTTGGTGGTATTTTGGCCAAGGCCGCACGGGTAACCAATCTCTGAGTAATTCCGCGAACTCAAAGCTCTCTTCTGGAAAGTATTCCGTTCTTCTCTTTACTACGAGAGAACCAACTGCGAGAGAAGTGGCGGCTCGAGGCAACTATGGAAAATTGTTTTCCTATTGTGGGCAGTTTAATGTTTCAGGTTTTGACCAGTTTTTGCCGACTGATGGTAGTCGTCAGGGGGATAAGCTATGGCGTTTTCGCCTGCTGCCTATCGGTGAAGAAAAGTACTATTATTATAATGAGAAAAGTGATCTGGATTTAGAGTTTTCCGGTGACTTACGGGAGATTCAGTATCGATTAACGTCTATAGTTGCCACTAAGTCCGAGCCTCGGATAAGCATGGCGGAGTATAGGTATAGGAGTGCTGCAGTTCACGTCTACGCATCGCTTAGATCAAATGGGCAATGCGAAGCGTGCGGGTCCTTCGCTCCATTCACTCGTCCCGATGGGCGAGGGTTTCTTGAAGTGCACCATCTCACTCGGCTTGCCGATGAAGGACCAGATTTACCTTCAAATGTCGCTGCACTTTGTCCAAACTGTCATCGCCGTGTCCACTATTCCATTGATCGAAAAGAATACGGTAAAAAACTTAAAGATGCTATTGCTTTAAAAGAAGCTATTGTTGCTGGGTAACAGTGGGCGCTTAAATATTGGTGTTCAATATTGTTTCGCAAAAGGTGATGCCGATTTGGAGTGATGCTTATTTATTCTTTTCGCATCAAAGCTGCAAGTCGATTTCCGGCGGCATTTGCTTTTTTGGTAGAATACACCTCACATTCCCAAACGATGAATACTTTCCATCCTAATGCCTTTAGATACGATGTCACCCGATTATCCCGGGCGACATTCTTCTCGAACTTTTCTAGCCAAAATGCTGTATTGCTTTTCGGTGTCGTGGCAATATTGCAGTTGGAATGCCGGTGCCAGAAGCAGCCGTGGACGAAAACCACGGCCTTGTATCGGGGAAATACAAGGTCAGGCTTGCCGGGCAAACCTGACCCATTCAAACGGTAGCGCAGACCGAGACTATGCAACACTTTACGCAGTGCTATCTCCGGGCGAGTGTTACTCCCCTTAATTCGGGCCATCCTTTCTGACCGCTCCTTAGGAGAGAGGAAGTCGGTTATACCCGACCTCCAGATCGAGAGCTCCTATTTTGGGCTTTCATCTCCCTCCTTAACCAGTTCGTAGAAAGGTAGACCGCGAATTACCTCTCCTGATATATCGAAAGATTTATAGAGGCAGTGATGATTAGGTAGCGTCTTCACACGCTCTGATAGCTCTGCAAGATCCGATGTAAAGCCGAGGACTCCCAGTTCGGCAGGCGTGATGTTTGGTACCTTGTGGATGAACCAGGATAGTAGCGGTTCCCTGTAGTCGGTCGCACCGACCTTAAAGTGCCTAAGGAATTGGGATGCCAGTATCACGCCAGTTCCAAACTCCCGGCCCTGTAGCAACAACTTGCGTAGAACGTCGAACTCGTAACGCATGATATTGTCAGCTTCGTCCACCAATAAGTAGGAGTCGATCGCCCTGAGCTGCGGGTCTGTGCCAGTAAAAGCTCGCTTGGGTACCTTGAGCATGTTCTCGTAAAACATGTTTAGTAAGATGGCAACGAGCATATTCTTGCTGCGGTCGTCTTGTCCCATGGAGCTTAGGGATATCACCACAACGCCATCGAAGAATTCGTCAAAAGGTTTTGTTTCCCCTTTGGCCTTTGCAAACACCTCCATGTCCACCAGATCGTCAATGATTGCCATTGGTGCGTCCGACTTCCCGCCCAGTATTTCTCTGTACTCTGCATGGATGTCGTAGATTGTAGGCTGGCGGTCTTGAGCATTAGCTGCCTCGTACGCGTTACGGACGGCTGCTTTGAGTTTGTCGCGCTGCACGGGACCTATTCCCGAGTAAACCTTGTCGAGGACATCTGCGAAAAACCGGAAGCGATCCAGCCATGGCGCTGAAGATTCCCCCATTCCGGTGATGTCGAAGAGATTTAGAGGAAGGTGATAGGGCTTCACCACCTTTGCCCCGGTAGCCTCTACGAAATCCGGGCTACTAAAGTCGCTTTTATAATCGAAGATCAAGAAGCGTGGCTTGATCCCACGGTTTGCATCACTGGCTCTGGATATCTGCAGGATAAGTGACTTGAGGAATTGGGTCTTACCTGTGCCGAGATCACCTGCCACACCGATGTTCAACTGATTGAGTCGAGTATCGGATATGTTCAGGCTTAGCTGTCTTGGCTCGAAACCATCAACTGTTTTGCCTACGGAGAGGATCACGCCTGCGCCAAACTCGTCAGGTGTCAAGGAAGGTGCGATCTCTCCATTTGCATTGCTGGAGGATGTTTCTTCATTGATTAACTGCATAACGGGTTCGTTGTTCGAAGTTATCGAAGGGTTTACCGACCACTCGCTTTCCGCCGCAGAACTGTCGAAAGGAGGCGAGCTGGTAGCCTGGGCTAACAAGGGAGGTAATAATCCCCAGTTGCCCACCTTGGCCCGCACGGCGTCGTAGAACGACTGTGGATCACTGTCGAGTACGATACGGCCTGCATCCTTGCTTGAAATGACAATCGTCTCGTCGAAATTGTCGCCGTCACGATTATGTGGGCCGCTGAGGCTTGATTCGTCTACGACGATAAGTCTTCCCCGTAAGTCTAGAGTAGGTCTCGAGTCAGGATCGAGGATCGCTGCGGCGATTAGCTCGTGGTACCCGGCCCAGCGGGTAGCTTGTCCTTCTACTGCCTGATGCTGACTGTAGACTCGTAAGCCAAAGCCAATCATCGAGAGTAGTAGATGTTGGTAGGCCAAGCTCCATGCCAAAGATTTATTGGCGCGATCTTCGATGGCTTGCAAGAGTTGTGAGAGTGCTCTGGCTTGAGAAAGGGCTTCGACGGAGTCGCTGGCTCCGAACACGCTTCCTTGGCGGCACTTGACCTCTATCGGCGTCAGATGCAGATGAACTTTGTCGTTGCTGATTCGCACTCCTACTACAAGCAAGTCGGGGCGTGAAAGGGACGTTTCTTTGCGTTCCTTGCCTAGCGAGCGTGCAAGGTCGGCAAGATAACCTCTGAACGGGTCGACGGGAACGATTATCGCGATTGTGATCTCCTCTGGCGACCCCGCGAGCACTGGTAACAAGCTGTTCAGGTTTCCTTCGGTCCGGAACTGGTCTTGAAGAAGTCGGACCGCTAGGAATAGGCCCAGGTCGCCTGTAGCGCCTGTATCGTCCCCGGAGAGACCGCGAACGGTGGGGATTCCTCTCCTAGCGACCTCTAGAAGAATCTGCTCGATCTTTGAGTCGTCTAAGTTGTCGCATCCTGGAAGGGGCTTCAGAACACGGCGTAAGGCATCACGATCGGCTTGCTTGACCTGCGACAAGAGGTAGTAGCCGCTGGTATCGCCTGCGCGATGGGAGTACGAAGGGAGATCGTAGTCCCACAGGTAAGTGCCTTCGATCCAGCCACCCAAAAAACAAGCTGGGTCAATTGCAGAGGACGATACTGCAACATAGCCGGCGCTATTTTCCTTAAGCATGTCGGACACTGCGTGGACGCTAGGCGAGAACTGCAGTCCAACCTTACTGTCCCTCATCCTTTCAACCATAAGCATGCATGCTGAAACCTTGTCGGCGAATTGTTCGCCAGAGGGAGGCATCTGCCGGCCTTGACGGGATTCGCTTAGGAATGAGCCTTGAAGCTGGCGCCTGACTCTGTGTCTGATTAGGCCGCCAACGCCTATCGGTGAGAGCATGCCTACCTCCTTGGAGCCAGGTTCTGCCGAATCCAGTTGTGCAATGATGCCTAGATCCGGCGTGGCGCCTAACGGTTGTTTGTCATACCAGCGAACGTGGTTATCGGTGTCCTCGGAGAGGTTGGCGATCGTAGCCTGGTCAGGCCTTCCTGAAAGCCTAGTATCGAAAACTTCCAAAATCTTCGCACCGACGCTTTGCATAGGTGTGTTCGCGCCTCCGTTACCGAACCGCTTTGTACACCAGTTGGTCAAACCTTCGTTGCAGGCATCAGTGGTACCACCTGCGCTAGACACTACTAGACTGATAATGGGCTTTGCTGCAAGAAGGTTGGTTACATCGTCGAGTGCGCGCGAAACCTGAGCGGGGCTGAATCCACTTGAGATACCGCCGACAGTTAGGCCGAAGGTGTTGTCGAATGGGGGGCGGCGGGTACGGGCTGGTAGCTGGCCCAGGCGAGAGCCATTCCAAAGGACAGACCAGTAGTCGGAACTGCATTCGACGGACAAGAAGTCTATCCGCTCAACGCCACTCGGGGACTGAAGCGAGATGGTCAGCAGGTCGGGAACACAATCTGGGTCAAAAATACTTGCCGCCGGACAAGGCAAGGGTGAATCGCCTTCCACCTCGTCCCGTAGGACTTTCTGAGCAAGACAATGCCATGCAAGTCGTAATGGATGAAGGGGGGAAAGGATGATTGCTTCTGGAATTCTACTAAGGGTTCGTCCGTCTAGTTCTAGCGAGCAGACTGCAACGGTATCTATCCAACAAGCAATGTCCGGGTCAGTGTCGAGCCAGGACATGTAAGCATCGAGATAGGTTTCGGCGAGAACGCGAAACTGAGTGTCTTCCGAGAGCCAGGCTCCTAGCGTAGCAGACTCGATGAGCCCCGCTTGATCTTCGCCTCGTATGTATTTTGCAATCTCTTGGCGAGTTTCCACGAATCCCTTTGGTGGCTGGAAGCTCAGGATATTGGGGCGCGGATCATGAAGGAAGCGGCCTTGCGAGAGAATGGGGCCATTAGTGGCATTCCAGTTGGGTGGAACCCAACTAGATACGTAGTCATCTGCTATCACTAGAGGTCTGAACGATTCGGCTACGTTCTGCTCCTCTAGTATCCAAGACTGCAAGCTTGAAGCTCGCGCATTCCGGTCCAGATGCACGACGGCCTTGGTATCGAACTTGTCGAGATGTCGACGGTTCAACTTGATCAGGCGCTCGAACTCGCTCCGGCAGCCTTCCTCCTTTGCCTCATCGCAAGCAAGGTAAACTCTGCAAGTTTGAGGGGAGGTCTCGTCCAAGAGATTGAAGGCTATATCTAGTTGGTACTTACCGTCGGCCTCCACTTCTACTAGATATTCATCCTCTCCTACGAGGCGCGCGTCGAGGGGTTGTTGCTGTCCTTCTAGTTCAGTAGCGTCGTCCGGCATTCCCTCCACGTTGCCAACGGTAGCACCTGGTGACAGATGGAGTCGCAGCTCATATCGACCTGAACCGGGTAGCGAAAGGGATGTCTCCCAGTCCATCGCTGCAGTCTTTTTACTAGGTTTTTTAGGCGGTGACAGTTTTGTCGCTAGTCGGCAGGTTACCAGTATCCCTGGCTTCCAGTTTATTAAGGAAATAACCCGGATACTTGCAGGCTTACACCCCGTGGAGGCAACCTTATAGGTTATCGGTGCCTTATGTGCGGGAGGGAAACGATCTGTGTATTCATTAATTCCGCTAGAGGATGCTTGTAACGGGGTTGGCGCCTTACCATAGGAACCTCCGGTCAGTAGAAACTCTTCTGGTTGACCGCTTTCGTTCGTAGAGACGGCTAGTTCTACCTTGTCGCGCACGATCGCTGGTAAACCCTTGGTTGCGGGAATAATACTATTCGTGCATCGAATGCTGATCTCTCCGATGACTTCATCGGGCTCGTCGGCAAGCAGATCAGTCCATTGCTCTATAGTTAGTAGCGTCCACCAATGGGGCGGAGAAACTAGCGATAGAGTTTTCCCTGGCAAATAAAAAGCTTGGGTTGCTCGTTCAAAGGCTGTAGGTACGTCGCAGCTTGTTTGAAGGTGGTGGAGCAACTCTCGAAGAGCTTGAACAATATCGTCAGGGGCACCGTGTGCTAGACGTTCAATACCAGTCTTGAAACCATCAGCAAGCTCATGTGCAATTTTATCTATGACGGAGAGCTGGGCCTTCGACGAGATCCCATTGTCTGCCATTGGGGGGAGACCGCATGCCAGAGCAAGCGCATTTCCAGGTGAGAGATGTAGTTGGGCGGTCTCTATCGAAAATATGCGAGATAGCATGCGCCATGAAGCGGCGTGGTTGGCGTGTTCTGAATCCACTTCGTCGATGGAGTTTGCAGCTGCACGGATTAATTGCTTCGCATCGTCTCTCTGCGAATCTACGATACCTGCGACGAGCACTGCCACATTTACCGATTGCTGCACGAAACCGTCGTCCCACCATTTTTCGAGATCGGCACTCATGCCGAAGACATCACTTGAAGATTCGATCGAAAGATTGTTGTGCTGGCCTGCAGGAACTAGCGCAACGAAACTGGAATTATTTGGATCATTTCGTACATCCAGCAAGTGGTCGTTATCGCATTTGCCAGACTCCCCGATACGAAGCTTATGGCTATTCATCTGGTCGGTTGGATACTGGAGCAGTACCGGTAGAGTCACCATACTACCGTCTATCCCAGACATAACTTGAATTCCCCCATCACGAGCAAGCTCTTCGTACACTTGCTCGAGAATCTCGAGGGGGGGGCCGCGGAAAATCAGCCGGTACTCAAATTTCTTGCCGCTAAGCCCCTGCGTTGCACCCGACGCTTTTTCACGGACAATTGTTGCGAGCCAGTTTGCGAGTTTATTCATGTTCGTATTCCTGAAGGACTTGGCTCGTGTGGAACGGTGGCAATAGCAGCATGCCGCTCTCGGCATCTGGGCTATCGAGCACAAGACCGAGCATCCTTAGCTGGTGGCCCAAGTCATTCCTGGCTATATCGTGTTTATCTACGGTGACGCCGTAGGCTTCGAGATGTAGCCCTAATCTATGGATTGAGCGAGGTCCACCCATCCCGGCGAGGGCGCAGTGGACTAGAGCCAACACAGCTACAGGTCCAAGGGATACGATCCATGGACTGGATGGACTGCTCCCTTTCTTCTTGAGGATATATCCCTGGTCATACCCTCTGAGCAACGGGACTGCAGTCTGGCGTTGCCCTAGCGCGTGCCTCGCGAACTCGAGCAGATTCGAGCCGATGCCTTTCCTGCATAACAACGCGCGAGCCTCTTGCTCACGTATATCGATAATGGTTTCGAGAGTCCCTACGCGAAGGAGTGTATTTCTATGGTTTTGGATATGCTGGCAAAGTGCGGCAATTCCTTTACTTGAGGAGAAGTCGCCCTCGTAGGGGGCTCCTATTTGCTTGAGTGACCAAAGGAGCGTATTGATCCCCAGCCTGGCGTTTAGGTAGCTGGAAACCTTGTCTTTGATACCTTGAAGAGCCTTTCCGCCGTAAGCCATGTATTGCGGGGCCTCAGGGAAAATTGCGATCCTAACCTCTTGCTCGTTAGGCGCCGCGCCTTCGGTAAGTGCTGTAGAGAGACAGCTCCAAATCCTCGCGTGGACGTCACATAACCACGTCACATGGGACACTGCTCCTAGACGCAACACAGCCTCTAATAAACTAGTCCATTGCCGGCGAGTCATGGAGTCTTTCGCCTGCATGATGGCTTGCAGGTCTTTGGTAAATCGTCTGGCTGGCAGGAAGTGAATTTCCTGAAAGTCGGATGCCGTCAGTGTTGCCGCGTCCTCTTCCGGAATCCGCACTTGAGACCATGTACCCCCGCCTTGATTCCACGACGATGTCTCCTGCTCAAGCCAGCGGGCGAAGAAGTCGTCTTTATCATTGACACTTAGAGAGTCAAAGAGATGTTTCCAAAGGCGCTGCGCTGACTCCTGATCCTTTGAACCCAGGCAGACCATCCGGCGTATCAAGCTGCCGGCAGGCCAGGAGTTGCTACTTAGACGAGCGGAGCCGGAGAAGATCGCTGCTCCTGGTACGAGAGGAGTAACCTGCACAAAGCGTTTAGAGGATTGGTTAGGAAGTTTTGGACTCTCCAATATACCGTGAAGCACGGTATGCCAGGCATCCACGCCAATTACCGCTCCAATTGGCGGCAGTTGGCTCTTTTCTCGAAGCTTCTGTATGCGCCTATCTAGATCACGTCCCGCCTGTGGCACGCTGCCTTCGCTCGCTGATTCAAAGCCTATCGTCCGGTAGAGCGAGGCTAGCAGGACCTCTGAACTTGCGTATTCCGGCGCAGGGCTCATAGCTAGGGCCGACTTCTGATAAATGCTATTGGAGAAGCGCCAAGGTGCTTGCTTGAATTCCATAAGGCTCATACGACCTCCTCCTTGCTCGCAACTAAGCCATCCCATGAGCGAGCTACTACAGTGCCGTCTGACCCGATACGAATTTTGGCATGCTCGAGAAGTTCCTCATCCCGGACAATGGAACCAGAAAGACGAGCTTTTGTTGTATCCAATAGGGCCAAGACTGTACGAGGGAGGGAGGCAGGGGATAACCCCCTTTCTAGCTCCTTCACTGCTTTGAACAAGTCATAGGTAAGAGGGATTGGTTGCGCCGATTGCACATGGCCGACCCCGAGGTAACAGATTGGGGAGCGAGGTCGTCCTGAAGTGTTCTGGGGCAGCATCCTGACCTGACGTAGAGGCACAACCAATGTCGCCTGACGTTGCTTGGGTGGAAGTGGTTGTCCAAATGTAGTGGTTAGCGAGACCTCGAATTCCTGACCGGTATTCAGCAGGCCCTTCACTTGCTGCACAACCTCGTAAAGCTGGTGCTTGTCATTCTGTTCGACGACTAGTTGGAAAGCCTGCAGGATCTTGAAATCGGCAACTACTGCCGTTCGGGTGCAAATGCTTCTGCGGACTAGGCGGCAAGCAAAGTCGCGAAGTAAATGTTGAACACGACTGGCTGCGACGGGTCTCCTTCGTCGGACAATTGGCATAGAAAGCATTTCATCTGCATTGGAGAGTCGCTTGAGTAGCTCAATCTCGTTTCGCGATAACACTTTATATTTGCGGATGAACTCTATTCCGCCGGCGAGGGAGCGACTAAAGCGAATGTCGAGGTCGCCGAGGCTAATCATGCTCTGGCTACTTACGGCGACCTGACTGTCGGGACTTGCGAATGCTGGGTCTAAGGTCTCGACAAGGCCTTCCAGCAATGGCGCAATTGTAGCCGGTAGGTAATGTGTCTTTCTCTCTGCGAGAAAATGCACAAGACCCATCAGGGTTCGCCCAGCTTCGGCATCTAACTCCTTTTCGAGCCCTAAGTCTTTGAGATCACGGCGGAGCGAGGTCGCTGCATCCTTGTCCCAACGATGGAAAAGTGCATGTTGGTAGCTTGACGTTGCTAGGTGAAAAATCGCAGTGAGCGTTTGTCGGTTGTGCTTTTTTGTGCCTGCTGCTTTGTGGTCAAGTTCGACTAGGTTCTCGGCCCATTGGCAAGGTGTTGATTGGTGTGTATGTCTTGCTGAGTCATGAACTATAGGATGGTGCCCAGCCAACAAGTACGAGGTAAGGGAGAAAAGGTCACGGAAGCTCCAACGCTTGCCGCTGGCCAGCTCATACCAGCGTAGTATCTTTAGTAACGCTGTTCGGTGCTCGTCTCTGGCTAAGATAGCCTGGCTGGTACAGAAGGGGCATTTTTCTCCCGCTGGACATGCTCCCTTTGCGGGCCACATTTCGGATGCAGTGGCCTGGCCGATGAGGATTTCCGCTGGCGCCGAAGTCTCGTCGTCAGGCTTGACTAGAAGGGACTCTGCATCCATTGGCCAGACTGCAATCGATGGGAAGCCCTCGAGTGGCCAGCATGAAGGGGCATCGTACGCTAGGCTCACAGCCCTCGTAATAGCCTCGAGGATGATGCGCGGTTTTTCCAGATTATTGTCGATAGCATGGATCAACGCATCATCGAGGACGCCACGGTTAACGCAGCATAGGTAAGCTTGGGATGGTGGCCCATCTAGAAGCCGGCCGAGCTCCTCGATAAGGAGTGCTGGTGCAGTGCTTCCCTCGTGACCGGCTGTAGAAGTAGCGTCCTGAACTATATCCAAGCTCAGGCTACTATCGAATCTTGAAAGGCTTCCAGCATCGACGCTTACTATTCTTGGGACTTTGAAGCCGGCGGATGGATGGAACGCCTTTGACAGCTCTTCGATGAGCTGTCCCCCACAGCCTAGGCTCGCGTCTAGGCAGTGGATAGTGGACTCGATCGCTTCGGTTTTTCCATTACCTGGTCCGCCAACCAGAAGGATAATCCTCGGGATGCTCGTGCTGTCGGCCGGAAGCTTTTCGGCCCAGGCTTGGAGTCGAGCCAGAAGGCTTGTCCTTAATAATAGTTTGTTAGGCTGGCCGCTTTCGTTGTCTAAAAGCCGCTTCACTCCCCCCGAGTGATGGCCGGCCCAGTCGACAAGGGCTGCGGGGTAGCGCGCCCCTTCCATTTGGGTGCTATCCATTCCCCTCCACTCCTATGTTTTCAAGCTATGGCTAAGATTTCTTGTTCTTGCTCAGTGATTGTTTGTTGACTAGCTGTGGCCATGGCTTCTTTTAGTACCGATTCGATGGCTAGGCCAATGGCTCTTGCAAGGTAAGGAGGAACTGCGTTGCCCACCTGAGTGTAGCGTGGGCATTCTTTAGTACGCTGGCTCCCGCCCGTGGTGAATTTTCCTCGGAACTGGAACCAGTCGGGAAACGACTGCAGGCGTGCAGACTCTCGGACGGTCAGTATTCTGGGTTCGCTGTAGTGGAGCACATCGTCGGGCAACGTTGTTATTGTTGGTGCCGGATTTTCCTCGTGCATTAAGCAAATGCGATGTTTCTTGAGACCATATTTTTCTCTCTGGGCCAAGCTCATCAAGCCCCCCCTAATACACGCGGGGTCTTGGATGATCCTCATAAACCGCTCACTGATTTCGGGCTTGTGTTTTGCTAAGCGCACGCTGTCCATGGAGTCGCCGCACCCTTGATGCATGAGCGCTTGGTAATGTGTCCGAGGCCCTTTATAAGCGAGCTCTTGAAAGCCAGTACGAGAGGATGGATCACGGCATGGTCTGGTCCCTACGTGCTTTATTTCCAGATCCGAAATGGCCTCTGAAGCAGTGACTATTTCTGCAAGTCCAAGCTCCTGCAGTTGGTTCAACCTTGCTTCTTCTAGTATTTCGAAAGCTCGGATGACACCACCGGGAAGATGACGAGCAAGATCCTTGCGAATTCCTATTACGATTAGGCGTGGACGCTTCTGGGGTACTCCGAAGAGTGAGGAGTCAATGATTTGGCCATGGACCTGATAGCCAACCCTATTCAGGCTCTCTACAAGCTTGTCATAGTAGGAGTGGGGCTTCACTTTCGTTACGCCAAGCTCTTCTTTCCAATATTTGGCTTTGTGCGCGACCTTCATCCCCGGGACGTTTTCCAAGACAATAGCTGCAGGCTGAATGGCCTTGACCATTTCCACATACTTCTCAAACAGTTGGTTTCTGGGGTCGGACTCTAGTCGTTTCCCTGCGAAGCTGAACCCCTGGCAGGGAGGGCCTCCTGCAAGTACATGTACTTTGCCCTTGAGCTCGGAAAGTTTAACTGGGTGCTGTTCAAGAATTTCATCGATCCCCCAGGCTTTTTTCTCCAGCCAATCGGGCCATTGGAATTGAGGTGCAGGCACGTCACGCCCCTCGAGCAGGTTTGCCGAAAGGGTCGAAAATGCCATTTTGTCGCGTTCGACGGCAAAAACGCCGTTTAGCCCTGCGAGCGATAGACCTAGAGATAAGCCTCCGCAGCCCGCAAAAAGATCTGCGAACATCAAAGGTTGCGCGTGGGCGGGTAGTGAGGAGAGGGTTTCGAAATTTTTCATGGGCTCCTGCCCGGATACGGTCGTTGTCAGGGTAGGGAGCGTCTCGCGAAGCCCTATGCTTGCGCGTATATAGGCAGCATGAAGGTGATCTTTTTGGGGCACCACTGCTTGATGCTTACTCGGCATGCAGCCTAGAGGCAGCTCGGTAGGCGCCGAGGGGGCAATAGTGATGGAAAATGGGTTGCCCCGCAAGCAATCACAATGGGTTGGGCCTCCTGACGGCTGGATTGGTTTGAGATTACAGGTGTCACATGTGTCGTTGAGCTCATCTAGAAATATTGCATCGGATTCGCTAGGTGGTACCCACATGGTTGAGCTCCTTCAGCCGCGTTGAAACCCGGGGGATCTCTCTTAAGCACAGCCCTATGCTGGTCTCTTCAGACGCTACCGAGCGATAGTATTGAAGAGTGAGCAGGCAGATCCAGGTGTTTCGGATATATGATTTTATCCTGTGATTATATACAGTATTTGCCCGCTGTTTCAGCCTAAGGTACTGATCAATCTGAATGAAAGACCACGCTGCTACTTTGAGTTAAAGAGGCGAACCGTATGTGCGTACATTGGCATTCCAGAGTGGGTTGGCATTCCGAAAAATCGCCCTATTGGACTTGGAATGCCATTTGGAACGCCATAGAGCGTCGCTGTTCTTGGGTGCCCGCGGACACCGCAGGCGCTGAAATCCCTGTATTTGCTGGATTTTAGGCACAAAAAAAGACGCTTTCAGGCGTCTTTTTTCGTTCATTTGGTGGAGCCGGGGGGATTTGAACCCCCGTCCGCCAGTACTCCGCTGTCGGTACTACATGCGTAGCCGTTTCTATTAAGTTAACCCTCAGCGACCCGAAGGGCAGGGTGCTTTGGGCGAGTTGTGTAAGTTTTAGCCGCTTCGTCCACAACGTACTGCACGGCGATTCTGTTCTATATGACAATCACTTTGGGTTTACAGACATCCCCTGGTGATTGCTGGACCCGAAGGTACCAGAAGCTCAGGGCTAAGGCTGCTTACGCAGCGAGAGCGAATTCCTGGCCGTAGTTTTCGTCATTGGCAACTATAAGAAGTTGCAACAGTGGATTTACGAGTTCTGTTACCAACTCGGCATGCACCTAAAGTTTCGCGACCGGCGTCGAATCCTAAACGGCCCCGTGCTTGTAACTCGTTGTTTCTTAGTGAGTGACAAGCCTGTGCAGTGTACGCCAAAACGTCAGCGAAGGCCAACCCGAAGGTTGGCCCTCTCGCTTACTGGCCGCCTTTCTCGCTGTTCTGTAGGTCTTGCAGGGCCTTGGAGGTGATTTCGATGCACTTCTTCTCGTCACCTGCGGCGTGGGCGGCCTTGGCCTGGGAGACGGCGGTGTCTATTTCGCCACTTTTACCGCTGGTGTCGGTGGCGAGCAGGGCTTTGCCGTTGTTGATTTTGTCCAGGTTGATCTGGCACAGGTCTTTGTCACCTGCGGCGAAAGCGGGGGAGGCGAGCATCGCAGCGGTCATGAACAAGCCAGCAAGAGCGGAACGCTTCATAGGGTGTCTCCTTGCGCAAAAGGGCTCGACGCTGCTGGCGTGCAACCGCTGCCAGCGACATCACTGATGGGCCTCGTTTGTCGAGGCCTATGCAGATGACTGCGCCGGTGCGCCAGGGTTCGGTTTTTTTGCCGGGTCAGTGGGCGCGGGCGCGGGTGACGCGGTCTACCAGATAGACCAGGCCGTGGTAGTCGATGCCGCCATGTTGGCTCAGGCCGATCTCGCAGGTGCGGCTGGTGGAGATGCCTTCGCTGCAATATTGCACGGCATCCTTGAGCGAGCGCAGGGCGTGGGCGTTGAGTTGCGGCGTGGTGAAGCCTTTGTCGCCGGCAAAGCCGCAGCAATGAATGCCTTCGGGGATCACCACGGTTTTTGCGCAGCGGCGGGCCAGTTCGATCAGGGCCTGGCTTTCGCCCAGATGTTGGGTGCTGCAGGTGACGTGTACGGCGATGGGTGCTTCCTGGGGTGTGAAGTCGAGGCGGTCCATCAGGTGGGTGCGGATAAAGCGTACCGGGTCGTAGAGGTCCAGGCGCGTTTCTTCCAACTCTTGCACCAGGCGCAGGGTGCAGGGGCTGGTGTCGCAGTAGATCGGGTCGAGGCCCCCACGGCTGGCGTGGAGCAGGGCGCCGATCAGTTCCTGGCGCTTGTGTTCGGCCTGCTCGGCGTAGCCTTTGGACGCGAAGGGCTGGCCGCAGCAGAGGCTGTCCTGGTTGTCGGGGAAGACTACTTGGTAGCCGGCTTTTTCCAGCAGTTGGCGGGTTTTGTCGTACAGCGACATTTGCTCTTTATCGCCGGCTGCCGGGCCCATGGCGCGAGAGACGCAGGCGGCCAGGTAAACCACGCGGGGGCGCGCGTCCGTCACCGCGGGGCTGAAGCGGATGGCCTTTTCGGGCTGTGGCATGGCGTTGGTCCACTGCGGAATTTGCCCCTTGGACAGCTTGGTCAGTGTGCTCGAGAGCTTGGCCAGCCGTGGAGCCCCCAGCAGCATGCGCGCACCGTTGGCGACGTGCAGGGTGAAGCGCGCACCTTGCAGCGCGGTGGCGAAATGGCTGGCGAGCCAGTCGGCGGTTTTCGTACGGTCGGCTTCGCGGCTGCGCAGTTTTTTCACCAGGTCGCCGGTATTGATGCCTACAGGGCAACGTTGCGCGCATAAGCCGGTGGCGGCGCAGGTGTCGATGCCCTGGTAGTGGTAGGCCGCTTCCAGTTCGGTGGTGTCCACGCCTGCGCGTTTTTTGGCCTGAATATCGCGCCAGATCACGATGCGCTGGCGCGGGCTCAGGGTCAGGCCTTTTGAAGGGCACACCGGCTCGCAGAACCCGCACTCGATGCACTTATCCACAAGCTCATCGGCGGCGGGCAGGGGCTTGAGGTGTTTGAGGTGGATTTGCGGGTCTTCGCTGAGCACCACATCCGGGTTGAGGATGCCGTTAGGGTCGAGCAGGCGCTTGAGCTGCCACATCAGTTGATAAGCGTCGCTGCCCCATTCCAGTTCGACGAAAGGGGCCATATTGCGGCCGGTGCCGTGTTCGGCCTTCAGCGAGCCACCGAACTCCACGGCAACCAGTTGCGCGACGTCGTCCATGAACGCTTGATAGCGTGCGACTTCTTCGCTGCTGTTGAAGCCTTGAGTGAACACAAAGTGCAGATTGCCTTCCAGGGCGTGTCCGAAAAGGATGGCTTCGTCGTAGTGATGTTTGTCGAACAGTGCGATCAGGCGGTTCACGCCAATCGCCAGTTGTTCGACCGGGAAGGTCACGTCTTCGATGATCACGGTGGTGCCGGTTTTGCGCACGGCACCCACGGCCGGAAAGGTGTCCTTGCGGATGGCCCACAGGCGTGCGTTTTCCAGTGGGTCTTCGGTGAAGTCGACTTGTTTCTCCACGGGAAACGCCGCCAGGGACGCCATGATGCGCGTCAGTTGTTCGTGCAGCAGCGATGGCGAAGCGGCGCGGGATTCAATCAATAGTGCGCAGGCGTTTTCCGATAGGTGCTGTACGAAAGCAGGCATGCCCGGTTTGTCCTGTACCGAGCGCATGCTGCGTCGGTCCAGCAGTTCAACGGCGGAGACTGGCTGGGTTTTCAGCACGGTGACTGCGTTGCAGCAGGTTTCGACATCCGGGAAGACGATCAGCGCCGAGGCTTTGTTGGGGTGATCGATCACGGTGTCGTAGGTGACCGCACTGATAAACCCCAGGGTGCCCTCGGAGCCCACCAGCAGGTGGCTGAGGATATCCAGCGGGTCATCGAAATCCACCAAGGCATTGAGTGACAGGCCGGTGGTGTTTTTCAGTCGGTATTTGTGGCGGATCTTTGCCGCCAGCTCAGTATTTGCCCGTGTCTCGCGGCCCAATGTAGCCAGGCGTTCAAGCAGTGCGCCATGTGACTGGCGGAAGGCTTGCACGCTGGCGGCATCTTCGGTGTCCAGGCGGCTGCCATCGGCCAGCACCAGACGGATGCCCGCCAGGGTGTGGTAGGTGTTTTGTGCCGTACCGCAGCACATGCCGCTGGCATTGTTGGCAACGATGCCACCAATTTTGCAGGCGTTGATCGATGCGGGGTCCGGCCCGATCTTGCGCCCGAACGGTGCGAGCCAGGCGTTGGCCTGGGCGCCGATCACGCCCGGTTGCAGGCGGATCTGGGTACCTTGCCCGCGAATTTCGCGGTGGTTCCAGTTATCACCCAGCACGATCAGTACCGAGTCGCTGATGGCCTGGCCCGAGAGGCTGGTGCCTGCGGCACGGAAGGTCACCGGCACGCGGTCGCGCTGGGCCAGTTGCAGCAGTGTTACCACTTCGTCTTCTGACTCCACGCGGATCACCAGCTGTGGGATCAGTCGGTAGAAGCTGGCGTCGGTGCCGAAGGCGAGGGTGGAAAGTGGATCGTCGAAGCGGCGATCTTGCGGGATCAGTTGTGCGACGTCGCTCAGGAAAGCAGCAGGCAGGCTCATCGGTCCTCCAGAAATAGCAGACGCCGGAAGGATGCCCCAGCGTCGATTCTTACCCTATTACGTGCAGGTCTCAGTGCACCAGCATACCGGTGAACCAGTACGCCTGCGCCAAGGTGATCAGCCCGACGATGGTGGCAAAAAACAGGCTGTGCTTGAGGGTAAAGCGGAACAGGTCGGACTCCTTGCCCACCAGGCCGGTGGCGGCGCAGGCCACGGCGATCGACTGTGGCGAGATCATTTTGCCGGTCACGCCACCGCTGGTGTTCGCGGCTACCAGCAGGGTGTCGTTGACGCCGATCTGGTGCGCGGTAGTGGCTTGCAGTGAGCTGAACAGGGCGTTGGATGAGGTATCGGAGCCAGTCAGGAAAACCCCCAGCCAGCCAAGGAATGGCGAGAAGAACGGGAAGGCGGCGCCGGTGCCGGCCAGAACCAGGGCCATGGTCGAGGACATGCCTGAGTAGTTGGTGACGAAGGCGAACGCCAGCACCATGCCGATGGACAGGATCGGCCAGCGCAGCTCAAAGAAGGTCTCTTTTAAAGTGGTAAGACCAGTTTTGACGTCGATTTTCAACACCAGCATGGAGACCAGTGCCGAGAAGAAGATCGCAGTGCCGGTGGCAGAAATCGGGTCCAGCTTGAAGACGGCCGGGATGGCGGTCGGGTTGGTCACGATGGGCGCGACTTTAACCACCAGTTGATCCAGGTGCGGGATCGCGAAATTGAACACCCAGCCGTACATCGAACCGCCCGCGGCGAACAGGGCTTTGAAGGGTTTGAGGGTCCAGATGGTCACCAGTACGGTGAGGATCAGGAACGGCGACCACGCCTTGAAAATTTGCCCCAGGCTGTAGGGCGAAACCACGGTGTTGCGCGGCAAGCCGAAGCCGCCGGCGCTGGAAGTGACCGCCACGCTGGAGGTGGCGCCGGCAATTTGTGCGCCTGCGGTGCGCTTGGGTTGCCAGACTTTCAGGAACAGCGTCAGGGCAATCAGGCTGGCGAGTGCCGAGGTGATGTCCGGCAGCTCAGGGCCAATGAAATTCGAGGTGAAATATTGGGTGACGGCAAAGCTCAAGCCGGCCACCAAGGCTGCCGGCCAGGTTTCGCGAACGCCGCGCAGGCCGTCCATCATGAACACCAGCCAGAACGGCACGAACAGCGACAGCAGCGGCAGTTGGCGGCCGGTCATGGCGCCAATCTTGAACGCGTCAATACCGGTGACCTGGCCTGCGACGATGATCGGGATGCCCAGGGCGCCGAACGCTACCGGTGCGGTGTTGGCGATCAGGCACAGGCCGGCGGCGTACAGCGGGTTGAAACCCAGGCCTACCAGCAGCGCGGCGGTGATCGCCACGGGGGCGCCGAAACCGGCCGCACCTTCCAGGAAGGCGCCAAAGCAAAAACCGATCAACAACACCTGCAAGCGCTGGTCGTCGGTGATCGACAAAACGGAGCTGCGGATGATTTCGAACTGGCCGCTCTTGACCGTCAATTTGTACAAGAATACTGCCGCGACGATGATCCAGGCGATGGGCCACAGGCCGTAGGCAAAACCGTAACCGGCCGCAGCCAGCGCCATGTCTACCGGCATCTGGAAGGCGAAAATGGCGACCAGTATCGACAGGGCCAGGGTGATGCTGCCGGCCACATGGCCTTTGAGGCGGAACACGGCCAGCGCCAGGAAGAAGAATACGATGGGAATGACGGCGGCCAGTGCGGACAGGCCGAGGCTGCCGAGTGGGCTGTAAAGCTGTTGCCAGGTTTGCATATGGGGTGGCCCCTGATTGTTGTTGTTTGGTGAGCTTGGATAATTGGTAATACCAATTTACAATCGCTGTGGGCTAGATTAAGAGGCTGGGCAGGGGTGTGTCAATTTGCCGCCTGCGAAACTTTGGTCGTAGGTCGGGAGGCGGAGTGTTCTGATCGGCGAAATTGAAGGCGTTCTGATAGGTGCTGCCGGCACGTCGATAGGCCAGAATAGGGGCCCCGGCGAGTGGTCGGGATGGTGGAGAGTGAGTTATGGGGTTTGATCAGGTGCGTCAGCGCCGTTTGTCTGACGATATTGTCGAGCAGCTTGAGGGGATGATTCTCGAGGGCACGCTGAAGTCGGGCGAGCGCTTGCCGGCCGAGCGCGCGTTGGCTGAGCGCTTTGGTGTGTCGCGCCCGTCGTTGCGTGAGGCGATTCAGAAACTGGCGGCCAAGGGGTTGCTGGTCAGTCGCCAGGGCGGTGGCAACTATGTGGTGGACTCCCTGGGTTCGACCTTCAGCGATCCGCTGCTGCACTTGTTGGAAAGCAATCCCGAAGCGCAGCGCGATCTGCTGGAGTTTCGCCAGACCCTTGAGGCTTCGTGTGCTTATTACGCGGCGTTACGCGCCACGGAGGTTGACCGTGAACGGCTGACCGCAGCGTTTGAAGCGTTGCAGGATTGCTATGCGCGCGCCGACGAGGTGAGCCGAGTGGAGGAGGGTGCTGCGGATGCAAGGTTTCACTTGGCGATTGCCGAAGCCAGTCATAACGCCGTGTTGCTGCACACCATTCGCGGGCTGTTCGACCTGCTCAAGCGTAACGTGGTGACGAATATTGGTGGCATGTACCAGCAGCGTACCGAGACCCGCGACATGCTGATCAATCAGCATCGGGACTTGTACCTGGCCATCATCGAGGGTCGGGCCGAGCAGGCGCGTGAAGTCTCGACACGGCATCTGCTGTATGTGCAGGAGGTGTTGGAGGAGGTGCGTCAGGAGGTTCAGCGGGTGGCTCGGGCGGAGCGACGCAAAGGGATGTAGCCCGCCTGGGCTACACCGTCACAAGGATTACTCTTCCTTGCCCTTGTTGCGCACGGCGCGATGCAGCTCGCGATTGGAATCGCGCTCGCGTTCGGTGTCGCGCTTGTCGTATTCCTTCTTGCCCTTGCCCAATGCGATCTCGCATTTGACCAGGTGCTTGCTCCAGTACCAGGACAAGCAGACGCACGCGTAGCCTTTTTGCTGCACGGCTGCGGCGAGCTTTTCGAGTTCGCGGGCATTGAGCAACAGCTTGCGCGTACGCACCGGATCGGCAATCACGTGGGTGCTCGCGGTGGTCAACGGGGTGATATGACTGCCAAGCAGCCATGCCTCGCCATCCTTGAGCAGCACATAACTGTCGACCAGCTGCAGTTTGCTGGCACGCAGACTTTTTACTTCCCAGCCGGCCAGGACCAGACCAGCCTCGAACCGATGTTCGATGAAGTAATCGTGTCGCGCTTTTTTATTTTGCGCGATGGTCCCTGTGGGGTGTTTCTTTTGTTTAGCCATAGGGGCGGCATTATAGGGAGTTGCGAGCGTGTCGGCTACGGTCAACCTGTGTGCTTGAGCGAGTTGGACGAATCCCGGACAATGCGGGCAGTTCTTTGGTTTTTTTCTCTCGCGGATTGGGCTGTTCTTTCGCGATGTTTGCCTTAAGCAGTGGAAGTAACGCTCACATGACGACGCATATTCAACGTTCGGCCCTGTTGCCCTATCCGGCGCAGGCGCTCTATGACCTGGTCAACGACGTGGCGCGTTACCCGGAGTTTCTGCCTTGGTGCTCGACAGCCGAGGTTCTGGAGAGCAGTGACGAGCACATGGTTGCCAGTGTGGGGGTGGCCAAGGGCGGCCTCAGCCAGCATTTTGTGACGCGCAATGTGCTGGTGCCGGGCCAATCCATCGAAATGAACCTGCAGGAAGGGCCGTTCACCCAACTGCACGGTGTGTGGGTCTTCAAGGCGCTGACGGACAAGGCCTGCAAGATTAGCCTGGATCTTTCGTTTGATTATGCCGGGCCGATTGTTCGTGCGACTTTAGGGCCTTTGTTCAATCAGGCAGCCAATACCCTGGTGGACGCCTTCTGTCAGCGCGCCAAGCAACTGCATGGTTGAGATCGAGGTGGTGTTCGCCGCCGAGGATCGCCAGGTGTTGCTGGGGGTAAAGGTGGCTGAAGGCACTAGCTTGCGTGAGGCGGTGCGGGCGTCAGGAATGGCGGCGCATTTTCCTGATGTTGATCTGGCTGATTGCCCGGTGGGTATATTTGGCAAGGTTGTCGCGGATGCCGGGACGCGTTTCGTACAAGCGGGCGACCGTATTGAGATCTACCGGCCTTTGCTGGCCGACCCTAAAGAGGTGCGCAGGTTGCGTGCGGCCAAGGCGGCATTGGCCAGGCAGGCGAACTCTTGAGCTTGCCAAATGGCAGCCTAGCTATCTGGAGCGCCGCGATCCAACTGTGGGAGCTGGCTTGCCTGCGATGACGCCCTGATAGCCAGCGCATATCTGCCTGATGCCCGCGATCCAAATGTGGAAGGGGGCGGTTCCGATAGCGGATATGTACTCGATCTGATCCAGGATCCTGGTCGACTGTCAGATCGCTTTCGCAGGCAAGCCAGCTCCCACAGGTTCAGCGTCGCACCAAGGTTATGTAGATGCCTATGTAGATGGTAGGCAACAAAAAGCCCGGCATGCCGGGCTTTTTATCGAGCGCAAAATTATTGCGGGCTGGTGTCCAGAGGCTCAGGCGTCGGGACGGGCACGGTTTCCACGTTGTCGATGTCTTTCTGGATGGTGTCCAGCAACGAACCTGGCTTGGCCGGTACCTCGGATTTCGGTTTTTCGGCTTCTTGCGCAGGTGCGGTCACGTTGGTGCCGCTGTCCTTGCCCAGCAAGGCTTCATCGCGGCTTACGCCGGGCATGAAGTCACCGGACAGGCTCACGAGCTGGTCATTGCCATTGAAGATGACGCTGACGCGCTCCTGCTGGCGTTCACCGCCACCCGGCTGCAGGCTGTAGAGATAATCCCAGCGATCGGCATGGAAAGTGTCGGTCAGCAGGGGATTACCCATGATAAACCGTACTTGCCGTCGGGTCATTCCCGGGCGTAACTGGTCTATCATGTCCTGCGTGACGACATTGCCCTGCTGGATGTCGATTTTGTAAACCCCGGGGAATGAACAACCGGCGAGTGCGAGCAGTCCCACAAAGGTGAAACTGGTTAGCAAGAGCTTGGTGTTTTGCATCGGTGGGCGACTTCCACTATCTTGGCTGGGACAACGTAAACGCCGATCATACCCGTATTAAGAGAAGCTGCGAAGCAGCATCCGCGAGAAAGCTAACCATGGTTGAAAATAGCGAACTACGCAAAGCCGGTCTCAAAGTGACTCTGCCACGAGTCAAGATTCTACAAATGCTCGATTCTGCTGAGCAGCGCCACATGAGTGCCGAAGATGTTTACAAGGCGCTGATGGAGTCTAACGAGGACGTCGGCCTGGCCACGGTCTACCGTGTACTGACCCAGTTTGAAGCCGCAGGGCTGGTGGTTCGTCATAATTTCGACGGCGGTCATGCGGTGTTTGAATTGGCTGACGGTGGTCACCATGACCACATGGTTGACCTGGATACCAACGAGGTTATCGAGTTCACCAGCCCTGAAATCGAAGCGCTGCAGCACAAGATTGCTGAGGAGCATGGGTTCGATTTGGTCGACCACAATCTCGTGTTGTACATCCGTAAGAAAAAGTAAAAATCGACGCAGTTTTGCTTTGCGAAACGATTGAAGGCGACCCTCGGGTCGCCTTCGTGCTTTCTATAGAGTGGAAAATGTCGCTTCAGGCCTTCGCGGCCACCACCATTTTTTTCGCGTGAGCCAAGGACTCCTTGGTCAAGTCGATACCGCCGAGCATCCGCGCCACTTCTTCCACCCGTTCCGACTTGTTCAGCTTGGAGACGGCGGTGTGTGTCGCGTCGCTACCGCGCACCTTATGCACAAACAGGTGCTGATGCCCTTGGGCTGCCACTTGCGGCAAGTGGGTCACCGTAAGCACCTGGCCGCGATCCCCCAGGCGACGCAGCAATTGGCCAACAATTTCTGCGGTTGGTCCGCCAATGCCCACATCCACTTCATCGAATACCAGGGTGGGTACGCGTGAGGTCTGGGCGGTAATCACTTGGATCGCCAGGCTGATCCGCGAGAGTTCGCCGCCGGAGGCCACTTTGGCCAGGGCCTTGAGCGGTTGGCCGGGGTTGGCACTGACCAGCAGTTCGACGTGCTCCAGCCCATGGGGCTGCAATTCTTGACTGGCGTTGGGATGCAGCTCGATGGTGAAGCGCCCGCCTGGCATGCCCAGGCGTTGTATTTCCAGTTCAACGGCGCTTGCCAGGCTAGTAGCTGCCTGCTGGCGCAGAACGCTCAGCTCCCGGGCTTTTTCCTGATAATGACGGGCAAACGAAGCGAGCTCCTCGCCCAGTCGTTCGATGGATTCGTCGTTCGCGTTGAGTGTTTCGATTTCATCCAGCAGTTTCTGCTGCATGGTTGCGACTTCGGTCGGCTGGATTCGATGCTTGCGAGCCAGGGTATAAATAGTGTCCAGGCGTTCTTCTATTTCCTGCAGGCGAGCTGGGTCGGCGTCGAAATGGTCCAGGAAACGATTGAGTTCGCCCACGGCTTCCTCGACCTGGATCTGTGCGCTGGTCAGCAGGGTGGTCGCTTCGCTCAGTGAGCCGGAAGCATTGTTCACACTGGACAGGCGGTTGAGGCTGGCGGTCAGTGCGTTGAGCACATTGCCGGAATCGCTCTCGCTGCATTGCTCGACCACTTGGCGGCAGATGCCCAGCAAGGTTTCGGCGTTGGTCAGGTTCTTGTGTTCCTGCTCAAGTTGCTCCAGCTCTGTCTCACCCAGGCCAAGGCTTTCGAGCTCTTCCAATTGGTAGCTGAGCAACTGGTGGCGGGCGCGTTGTTCGTCGCCGGAGTTGGAGAGGCGCTCCAGTTCCTGGCGTGTCTGGCGCCAGCGTTGGGCGGCCAGCTGAACTTGCCGGGAAAGATCGGTGGCGCCGGCGTACTCATCGAGCAGGCGACGGTGGGTATCGGTTTTCAGCAGGGATTGGTGTTCGTGCTGGCTGTGGATATCGATCAGCAGTTCGCCCAGTGCTTTCAGGTCGCCCAGTGGGCAAGGCGTGCCGTTGATATAGCCGCGGGAGCGCCCCTCGGCGGTGATCACCCGGCGCAGAATGCAGGGGCCTTCATTATTAAGGTCGCGCTCGGCCAGCCATGCTTCGGCTTCGGGTATGTCCGCCAGGTCGAAGGTGGCCAGGATGTCGGCCTTGTCGGAGCCAGGGCGTACCACGCCACTGTCGGCGCGGTCGCCAAGCGTCAGGCCGAGGGCGTCGAGCATGATCGACTTGCCGGCGCCGGTTTCGCCTGTGATTACGCTCATCCCGCGATCCAGTTCAAGATCCAGATGTTCAACGATGGCGTAGTTATGTACAGACAGGTGCACGAGCATGACGGCCGCTCCCAGGCTTTAGGTCTGGTTATTTATACAGTGTTTTGTTCAGGCCTGACAATCCTGACGCTTAGCTCGATTTTCTTGAGTCTCGGATTTTTTTAGCGCGATGTGGAATGAGCGAGAAGGAAATGATCCAGGTCAATCGAAAGACTTTTGGTAACGCCTGCGCCCTTGAACCTGAAAATTGTGGCCCCATATACCGGAGCAGAAGCGCGAGTTGAGTTCGCGCATGATTTTGAAAGGAGAAATCTATGGCTGACGAACAGACGCAGGATACGCAAACTCCAGACGCCAATTCGGCTGCCGGTGATGAACTGGCGACTCGTGTGCAAGTGCTCGAAGAGCAATTGGCCGCTGCGCAGGATCAATCGTTGCGTGTTGCCGCCGATCTGCAGAACGTCCGCCGCCGTGCCGAGCAGGATGTAGAGAAGGCTCACAAGTTCGCGCTGGAAAAATTCGCCGGTGACCTGCTGCCGATTATCGACAGCCTGGAGCGTGGTCTTGAGTTGTCCAACCCGGACGATGAAAACATCCGCCCAATGCGCGAAGGCATCGAGCTGACCCTGAAAATGTTCCAGGACACCCTGAAGCGTTATCAGTTGGAGGCTATCGATCCGCAAGCCGGCGAGCCGTTCAATGCTGAACATCACCAAGCCATGGCCATGCAGGAAAGCCATGACCTGGAACCCAATAGCGTCATCAAGGTGTTCCAGAAGGGCTACCAGCTCAACGGTCGTCTGATGCGTCCGGCAATGGTGGTGGTGAGCAAGGCTCCTTCACCCGTTGCACCTTCTATTGATGAGCAGGCTTGAAATTCGCCGTAAGGCCCCCATCTATAAGTCAAGCGTTTAAGTGCTACCGCAGTTAGCCAAAACTGCTGCGGCAACCAAATTCAAGTTTCGGGAGAGTAAATCATGGGCAAAATTATCGGTATCGACCTGGGGACCACCAACTCCTGCGTCTCCGTGCTGGAAAACGGCGTTGCAAAAGTTATTGAAAACGCCGAAGGCGCACGTACCACTCCGTCGATCATCGCTTACGCCAACGACGGTGAAATCCTCGTCGGTCAATCGGCCAAGCGTCAGGCGGTGACCAATCCGCACAACACCCTGTACGCGGTGAAGCGTCTGATCGGTCGTAAGTTCGACGAAGAAGTCGTACAGAAAGACATCAAGATGGTGCCTTACAAAATCGCCAAGGCCGACAACGGTGACGCCTGGGTTGAAGTGAACGGCCAGAAAATGTCGCCACCGCAAATCTCGGCTGAAATCTTGAAAAAGATGAAGAAGACCGCCGAAGACTACCTCGGTGAAGCAGTGACTGAAGCGGTGATTACCGTTCCTGCCTACTTCAACGACAGCCAGCGTCAGGCCACCAAAGACGCCGGCCGCATCGCGGGCCTGGATGTAAAACGTATCATCAACGAACCAACCGCAGCTGCGCTGGCTTACGGTATGGACAAGGCCAAGGGCGACCACACCGTGATCGTTTACGATCTGGGTGGCGGTACGTTCGACGTCTCCGTGATCGAGATCGCAGAAGTTGACGGCGAGCACCAGTTCGAAGTGTTGGCCACCAACGGTGACACCTTCCTGGGTGGTGAAGACTTTGACATTCGTCTGATCGACTACCTCGTTGACGAGTTCAAGAAAGAAAGCGGCATGAACCTCAAGGGTGACCCGCTGGCCATGCAGCGCCTGAAAGAAGCCGCTGAAAAAGCCAAGATCGAGCTGTCTTCCGCTCAGTCGACTGACGTGAACCTGCCGTACATCACTGCAGACGCTACCGGTCCTAAGCACTTGAACGTGAAGATCTCGCGTTCCAAGCTCGAAGCACTGGTTGAAGACCTGGTTCAGCGCACCATCGAACCTTGCCGCATCGCGCTGAAAGACTCCGGTATCGACGTTGGCTCGATCAACGACGTGATCCTGGTGGGCGGTCAGACCCGTATGCCACTGGTTCAGAAGCTGGTCACCGAGTTCTTCGGCAAAGAAGCCCGTAAAGACGTGAACCCGGACGAAGCTGTTGCCATGGGTGCTGCCATCCAGGGTGCTGTGCTGGCCGGTGACGTGAAAGACGTGCTGCTGCTGGACGTGAGCCCGCTGACCCTGGGTATCGAAACCATGGGTGGCGTGATGACTGCGCTGATCGAGAAAAACACCACGATTCCTACCAAGAAATCCCAGGTGTTCTCGACTGCCGATGACAACCAGGGCGCCGTGACTATCCACGTGCTGCAGGGCGAGCGTAAGCAAGCCGCACAGAACAAGTCCCTGGGCAAGTTCGACCTGGCTGAGATTCCACCAGCACCACGTGGCGTGCCACAAATCGAAGTGACCTTCGACATCGACGCCAACGGCATCCTGCACGTCGGCGCGAAAGACAAGGCCACCGGCAAAGAGCAGAAGATCACCATCAAGGCCAACTCCGGCCTGTCTGATGAAGAAATTCAACAGATGATCCGTGATGCTGAAACCAATGCTGAAGCCGACAAGAAGTTCGAAGAGTTGGCAGGCGCCCGTAACCAGGGTGACGCGCTGGTTCACTCGACGCGCAAAATGATCGCTGATGCTGGCGACAAAGTGACCGACGAAGAGAAAACTGCAATCGAAGCGGCAGTGGTTGCCCTGGAAGCCGCCATTAAAGGCGACGACAAGGCTGCCATCGAAGCCAAGGTTGAGGAGCTGTCGAAAGTCTCCGCGCCAGTTGCTCAAAAAATGTACGCCGAGCAAGGCCAGCCGGCTGACGGCGCTGCGCAACAAGCAGAGCCTGAAGCCAAGCACGACGATGTTGTCGATGCCGAGTTCGAAGAAGTTAAAGACAACAAGTAAGTTGTCGCCCGGTTGACCGCGCACAAGCGGTGACTGGTAGGATGTCGCCGCGCGGGAGCTTGCTCCCGCGTTGGCGTGTCTGGGGTATGCGAATTTTTACAGCATGCGACAACGCTCGGATGCTGGCGGTGTGAACGGGAATGCTCCTGCTTTCCGAATGACAGTCACCGCGTTTTTGGCCGGCTCCCTGGCTAAAAGCAGTAATGACCAGGATCGTTGAATTGACGTGAGTTGGGTCCGGGCCTGTATTGGGGCTCAACGAGTTTGGCAGGGTTCAGGAGGGCCAGGTCGAACGTCCTTAAGAGTGCAAAGACTTATGGCAAAGCGTGACTATTACGAAGTATTGGGTGTGGAGCGTGGCGCCAGCGAGGCGGACCTGAAGAAGGCCTACCGTCGCCTGGCGATGAAACACCACCCGGACCGTAATCCGGATAACAAAGAATCCGAAGAGATGTTCAAAGAGGCCAACGAGGCCTACGAATGCCTGTGTGATCCCAATAAGCGTGCGGCTTACGACCAGTATGGCCATGCTGGCGTCGACCCGAGCATGGGTGGCGGCGGTGCCGGTTTTGGTGGCCAGAACTTCTCCGATATTTTCGGCGACGTATTCAGCGACTTCTTCGGCGGCGGCCGGGGCGGCCAGCGTGGCGGCCCTCAGCGCGGCAGTGACTTGCGTTACACCCTGGAGCTGAACCTGGAAGAGGCCGTGCGCGGCACCAGTGTCAATATCCGTGTGCCGACGCTGGTCAATTGCAAGCCGTGCGACGGCTCCGGTGCGAAGAAAGGCTCCTCGCCGATCACTTGCCCGACCTGCGGCGGTATCGGGCAGGTGCGCATGCAGCAGGGCTTCTTCTCGGTGCAGCAAACCTGCCCGCGTTGCCATGGCCAGGGCAAGATCATTTCCGATCCGTGCGATTCCTGCCACGGCGAAGGCCGCGTCGAAGAGTACAAGACGCTGTCGGTGAAAGTACCGGCGGGTGTGGATACCGGTGATCGTATTCGCCTGTCGGGCGAAGGCGAGGCGGGTGCCCAGGGTGGCCCTACGGGCGACCTGTACGTGGTGATCAATGTGCGAGAGCACTCGATCTTCCAGCGTGACGGCAAGCATTTGTTCTGCGAAGTGCCGATCAGCTTTGTTGATGCGGCCCTGGGTGGCGAGCTGGAGATTCCGACGCTGGATGGTCGGGTCAAACTCAAGATTCCCGAGGGGACTCAGACCGGCAAGCAGTTCCGCATTCGTGGCAAGGGCGTTGCGCCAGTGCGCGGTGGCGGTGCTGGCGACCTGATGTGCCGTGTGGCGGTTGAAACCCCGGTGAACCTGAATCGTCGTCAGCGTGAACTGCTGGAAGAGTTCCGCAGCTCGCTGGAAGGCGATGACTCGCACTCACCGAAGACTACGGGCTTCTTCGACGGTGTAAAACGCTTCTTCGGCGACCTGTAAGGATCTGAATATGCGACGTATAGCCGTAATGGGCGCTGCCGGGCGCATGGGCAAGACGCTGGTCGAGGCGGTGCAGCAACGCTCGCCGGCCTCCGGGCTGACGGCGGCGATTGTTCGCCCAGGCAGTACGTTGATCGGCGCGGACGCAGGTGAGTTGGCCTCGTTGGGTCGCATCGGTGTCTCGCTGTCTGGCAACCTTGAGCAGGTGGCGGACGAATTCGACGTGCTGATCGACTTCACCCTGCCGGAAGTGATGCTGAAAAATCTGGCCTTCTGCCGTAAGGCGGGCAAGGCCATGGTGATCGGCACGACTGGCTTGAGTGCTGAGCAGAAGCAGTTGCTGGTGGAAGCGGGCAAGGATATTCCGATCGTCTTCGCCGCCAATTTCAGCGTGGGCGTGAACCTGTCGCTGAAGTTGTTGGACCTGGCGGCGCGCGTGCTGGGTGATGAGACTGATATCGAGATTATCGAGACTCATCACCGTCACAAGATCGACGCTCCGTCGGGCACTGCGTTGCGCATGGGTGAAGCTATTGCCGATGCGCTGGGCCGCGATCTGTCGAAAGTGGCGGTATACGGGCGTGAAGGCCATACCGGTGCGCGTGCGCGCGACACCATTGGTTTCGCGACCGTGCGCGGTGGTGATGTGGTCGGTGATCACACGGTACTGTTTGCTACCGAAGGCGAGCGTCTGGAAATCACCCACAAAGCCTCCAGCCGCATGACTTTCGCCAAGGGCGCGGTGCGTGCTGCACTCTGGTTGGAAGGGCGTGAGCCGGGCCTGTACGACATGCATGACGTGCTGGACCTGCACTAAGCAGTAGCTAAAACGGGGGCTCAGGATTATCCTGTGCCCCCGTTTTTACCCGCTAGGCGACGTCCTGTCGCATTCCCCTGCCTTTAAGGCTCATTAGCGGTGGACCAAAAAAGCCTTTTTCTGTAAGCTACAGCTTTAGTGTGTCCACTAAAAGCGCGCAGAATAATTCAGTGAAGAAGCGGGGTGACGTGTCCATACGTCACTCCGCTTTTTTACAACCTGCGATCGCCCTTTCAGGCTTTATTTACGGGAGGTCTTCTTGACTAAGCCAGCCATACTCGCCCTTGCTGATGGCAGCATTTTTCGCGGCGAAGCCATTGGAGCCGACGGTCAGACCGTTGGAGAGGTGGTGTTTAACACCGCCATGACCGGCTATCAGGAAATCCTTACCGATCCTTCCTACGCCCAACAGATCGTTACCCTGACCTATCCGCACATCGGCAACACCGGCACTACGCCGGAAGATGTCGAGTCTGATCGTGTCTGGTCGGCGGGCCTGGTGATTCGTGACCTGCCACTGGTTGCGAGCAACTGGCGTAACACGATGTCGCTGTCCGATTACCTGAAAGCCAACAACGTTGTGGCGATCGCCGGTATCGATACGCGCCGCCTCACGCGCATCCTGCGTGAAAAAGGCTCGCAGAACGGCTGCATCATGGTCGGTGACAATATCTCCGAAGAGGCGGCGATTGCCGCGGCGCAAGGTTTCCCTGGCCTGAAGGGCATGGACCTGGCGAAAGTCGTCAGCGTCAAAGAGAAGTACGAGTGGCGTTCAACTGTGTGGGATCTGAAGACCGACAGCCACGCGACTATCGAGGCTGCCGATCTGCCTTACCACGTGGTCGCCTATGACTACGGCGTCAAGTACAACATCCTGCGCATGCTGGTCGAGCGCGGTTGCCGTGTGACCGTGGTGCCCGCGCAAACCCCTGCCAGCGATGTGCTCGCGATGCAGCCGGACGGTGTGTTCCTGTCCAACGGCCCGGGTGACCCTGAGCCATGCGACTACGCTATCCAGGCCATCAAGGACGTGCTGGAGACCGAGATTCCGGTGTTCGGCATCTGCCTTGGCCACCAATTGCTGGCTTTGGCCTCCGGCGCCAAGACCCTGAAAATGGGCCACGGCCACCACGGTGCCAACCACCCGGTACAAGACCTGGACACTGGCGTTGTGATGATCACCAGCCAGAACCACGGTTTTGCGGTGGATGAAGCCTCCCTGCCGAGCAATGTGCGCGCCATTCACAAGTCGCTGTTCGACGGTTCCCTGCAAGGCATCGAGCGCACCGATAAGAGCGCGTTCAGCTTCCAGGGCCACCCTGAAGCCAGCCCGGGCCCGAACGACGTAGCGCCGCTGTTCGACCGTTTCATCAATGAGATGGCCAAGCGACGCTGACTGAGTGGCCTGCGGGCGGCCCCGGATTGCGGTGGCCCCCGCAGGCTCTTCAAAGATTGTTCAAGACGGCTTGCCGACTGACCTGCGGATTTGAGTGACAAACCCATGCCAAAACGTACAGACATAAAAAGCATCCTGATTCTCGGCGCTGGCCCGATCGTGATCGGCCAGGCCTGCGAATTCGATTACTCCGGCGCCCAGGCCTGTAAAGCCCTGCGCGAGGAGGGCTACCGCGTCATCCTGGTGAACTCCAACCCGGCCACCATCATGACCGACCCGGCCATGGCCGACGCCACCTACATCGAGCCGATCAAGTGGCAGACCGTTGCCAAGATCATCGAAAAAGAGCGTCCGGACGCGCTGCTGCCAACCATGGGTGGCCAGACCGCTCTGAACTGCGCCTTGGACCTGGAGCGCGAAGGCGTCCTGGAAAAGTTCGGCGTAGAGATGATCGGTGCCAATGCCGACACCATCGACAAGGCTGAAGACCGTTCGCGTTTCGACAAGGCCATGAAGTCCATCGGCCTGGCGTGCCCACGTTCCGGTATCGCCCACAGCATGGAGGAAGCCAATGCGGTCCTCGAGACCCTGGGCTTCCCGTGCATTATCCGTCCGTCCTTCACCATGGGCGGCACCGGCGGTGGTATTGCCTACAACCGTGAAGAGTTCGAAGAAATCTGCGCCCGTGGCCTCGACCTGTCGCCGACCAAAGAGCTGCTGATCGACGAATCGCTGATCGGCTGGAAAGAATATGAGATGGAGGTTGTCCGCGATAAGAAGGACAACTGCATCATCGTCTGCTCCATCGAAAACTTCGACCCGATGGGCGTGCACACCGGTGACTCGATCACCGTGGCGCCAGCACAGACCCTGACCGACAAGGAATACCAGATCCTGCGTAACGCCTCCCTGGCGGTATTGCGCGAGATCGGCGTTGAAACCGGCGGTTCCAACGTTCAGTTCGGCATCTGCCCGGACACCGGCCGCATGGTCGTGATCGAGATGAACCCACGTGTATCGCGTTCTTCGGCGCTGGCCTCGAAAGCGACCGGCTTCCCGATTGCGCGTATCGCCGCCAAGCTGGCTATCGGCTACACCTTGGACGAGCTGCAAAACGAAATCACCGGCGGCGCTATGCCGGCGTCTTTCGAGCCGTCTATCGACTACGTTGTGACCAAGCTGCCGCGCTTTGCCTTCGAAAAATTCGCCAAGGCGGATGCGCGCCTGACCACCCAGATGAAGTCGGTCGGTGAAGTCATGGCAATCGGCCGTACTTTCCAAGAGTCCCTGCAGAAAGCTCTGCGCGGCCTGGAAGTTGGTGTTTGCGGCCTGGACGAGAAGCTCGACCTGAGCAACCCGGAAAGCATGAGCATCCTCAAGCGCGAGCTGACCGTGCCGGGCGCCGAGCGTATCTGGTACGTGGCTGACGCCTTCCGTGCCGGCCTGAGCGTCGAAGATATCTTCGGCATGAACATGATCGACCCGTGGTTCCTGGTGCAGATCGAAGATCTGATCAAGGAAGAAGAGAAGGTCAAGACGCTGGGTCTGTCGTCTATCGACCGCGACCTGATGTTCCGCCTCAAGCGCAAAGGTTTCTCCGACCAGCGTCTGGCCAAGCTGCTGGGTGTGACCGAGAAGAACCTGCGCACTCATCGCCACAAGCTGGATATCTTCCCGGTCTACAAGCGCGTTGATACCTGCGCCGCAGAATTCGCCACCGACACGGCCTACATGTACTCCACCTATGAGGAAGAGTGCGAAGCCGCGCCGACGGGCCGCGACAAGATCATCATCCTGGGTGGCGGTCCGAACCGTATCGGCCAGGGCATCGAGTTCGACTACTGCTGCGTACACGCCGCCCTCGCCCTGCGCGAAGACGGGTACGAGACCATTATGGTCAACTGCAACCCGGAAACGGTTTCCACTGACTACGACACTTCCGACCGCTTGTACTTCGAGCCGGTAACACTGGAAGACGTATTGGAAATTTGCCGCGTCGAGAAGCCTAAAGGCGTGATCGTCCAGTACGGCGGCCAGACCCCGTTGAAACTGGCGCGTGCCCTGGAAGCTGCCGGCGTGCCGATCATCGGTACCAGCCCGGACGCTATCGACCGTGCCGAAGACCGTGAGCGCTTCCAGCAGATGGTTGAGCGCCTGAACCTGCGTCAGCCGCCGAACGCCACCGTGCGCAGCGAAGACGAAGCCATCCGTGCGGCCAGCAAGATCGGCTACCCGCTGGTGGTGCGTCCGTCCTACGTACTGGGCGGCCGGGCGATGGAAATCGTCTACGAAGAAGAAGAACTCAAGCGCTACCTGCGTGATGCGGTGAAAGTCTCCAACGACAGCCCGGTGCTGCTGGACCACTTCCTGAACTGCGCCATCGAAATGGACGTGGACGCGGTGTGCGACGGTACTGACGTCGTGATCGGCGCGATCATGCAGCACATCGAGCAGGCCGGCGTTCACTCCGGTGACTCCGCCTGCTCCCTGCCGCCGTACTCGCTGCCGGCGCACATCCAGGACGAGATGCGCGAACAGGTCAAGAAAATGGCCCTGGAACTGGGTGTGGTCGGCCTGATGAACGTACAGTTGGCGCTGCAAGGCGAAGACATCTACGTCATCGAAGTCAACCCGCGCGCTTCGCGTACCGTACCGTTCGTGTCCAAGTGCATCGGTGTGTCCCTGGCCATGATCGCTGCGCGTGTGATGGCCGGTAAGACCCTGAAGGAAATCGGCTTTACCAAGGAAATCATTCCGAACTTCTACAGTGTGAAAGAGGCGGTGTTCCCGTTCGCCAAATTCCCTGGCGTGGACCCGATCCTGGGCCCGGAGATGAAGTCCACCGGTGAAGTGATGGGCGTGGGCGATACTTTCGGTGAAGCGTTCGCCAAGGCCCAGATGGGTGCCAGCGAAGTGCTGCCGACCGGCGGTACTGCGTTTATCAGCGTACGTGATGACGACAAGCCACTGGTTGCAGGGGTCGCCCGCGATCTGATCAACTTGGGTTTTGAAGTCGTGGCTACCGCCGGGACCGCCAAGCTGATCGAAGCTGCCGGCCTGAAAGTACGTCGCGTGAACAAGGTGACGGAAGGCCGTCCGCATGTGGTCGACATGATCAAGAATGACGAAGTCACCCTGATCATCAACACCACCGAGGGTCGCCAGTCGATCGCGGACTCCTATTCCATTCGTCGTAATGCCTTGCAGCACAAGATTTACTGCACCACTACCATTGCTGCTGGCGAAGCTATCTGTGAAGCGCTCAAGTTCGGTCCGGAAAAGACCGTGCGTCGCTTGCAGGATCTACACGCAGGATTGAAGGCATGAGCATAACCAAATACCCGATGACCGTTCAGGGCGCGCGCGCCCTGGAAGAGGAGCACGCCCATCTGACCAAGGTCGTACGTCCAAAGCTGAGCCAGGACATCGGTACGGCCCGCGAACTGGGTGACTTGAAGGAAAACGCCGAATACCACGCTGCTCGCGAGCAGCAGGGTATGGTCGAGGCGCGGATTCGTGACATCGAAGGCCGTATGCAGAATGCGGTGATCATCGATGTCACCACCATCCCGCATACCGGCAAGGTGATTTTCGGCACGACCGTGGAAATCGCCAACGTCGAGACCGACGAAAGCGTGACCTACCAGATCGTGGGTGAGGATGAGGCTGACTTCAAGCAGGGCAAGATCTCTGTCGGCTCGCCGATTGCTCGCGCCTTGATTGCCAAGGAAGAAGGCGACGTGGTTGCCGTGAAAACGCCGAGCGGCGTCATTGAGTACGAGATTGTCGAAGTTCGTCACATCTGAAAGACGGCGCCCGCTGCGTGCGGGCGCCATGCTTTGGCAGCTCTCTCAGATGCTTTGGGTGGGTGGCCTATGGCTGTTACATATTGGCGTGTTGCCGGCGTTGGGCCTGATTGGCCTGGCGCCGCTGCTGATCGATGAGATCGACGGATTGCTGAGTGCGCTGCTGGTGGGTTTTGCGGCGGCGTGCGTGATGCTTCAGGCGTTGGTGCTGATCACGGCCGAAGGCTTGAAGAGTTTGTGGCGGGATATTCGCGGCCAACTGCTGTTGATGGCGCTGTATGCATGCGCAATGTTTTGTATGGTGCATGTGTGGCTGCCGCAAGCGTTGCGCTGGCAGTTGTTCAGCTATCTTGTGCTAGGGTTCTCTGGCTTGGTGCTGGTTACGCAGCCTGCGCCGGGATGGAGTGGCGGGGCGCGCGAAGCACGCCCTTGACCCTTTTCATCATTTGAAGCGATGAACGTTCGACAGTTGCTTGTTGACGCTGAAGTTCTTGCGATACAGCAGCGCCATCTTGCCGATGACCTGAACCAGGTCCGCTTTGCCGACCTTGCACAGTTCTGCAACGGCAGCCAGGCGCGCTTCGCGATCAAGGATGTTGACCTTGATCTTGATCAGTTCGTGATCGTTCAGTGCGCGCTCGAATTCGGCTAGCACACCCTCAGTCAAACCGTTGTCTGCCACAATCAGAACTGGTTTCAGATGGTGGCCAATGGATTTGTACTGTTTCTTCTGCTCTTGAGTGAGCGGCATAATCTGACCCCTGCGTCTGATCTTGTAAAAAGCGGCGGCCAGTTTACCCGAGCGAGTCCGGGACCGCCCAGTTAATCACGACCCGTTTTATTTTTTCGAGGTGGCCCGTGGCCCGTTCCAAAACCAGCCTTAAGTGGCTACAAGAACATTTCAATGATCCTTACGTCAAAAAGGCGCAAAAGGACGGCTATCGTTCCCGGGCCAGCTACAAGCTGCTGGAGATCCAGGATAAGGACAAATTGATTCGTCCAGGCATGAGCGTTATTGATCTCGGCGCGGCCCCCGGTGGCTGGTCTCAGGTGACCAGTCGTCTGATTGGTGGGCAAGGTCGATTGATCGCTTCGGACATCCTCGAGATGGACAGCATCCCTGACGTCACCTTTGTTCACGGCGATTTCACCGAAGACAAGGTATTGGCCGAGATCCTGGAAGCTGTGGGAAATTCGCAGGTAGACCTTGTGATTTCCGACATGGCCCCCAATATGAGTGGATTACCGGCTGTTGATATGCCGCGTGCCATGTTCCTGTGTGAACTGGCGCTGGATTTGGCGGGTCGGGTGTTGCGTCCGGGGGGTGATTTCCTGGTGAAGGTCTTCCAGGGCGAAGGTTTCGACGAGTACCACAAGAACATTCGCAAGTTGTTCGACAAGGTACAGACCCGCAAGCCGGACTCGTCCCGTGACCGGTCCAGGGAGCAGTATCTGCTGTGCCGTGGCTACCGCGGCGTTGAAGGCGCGGCAAGTGAAGAGCGTTTTTGAGAAATTCGAGAGGGGCGATAGGTTTTTTTATATCGCTTTCGTCACGAAGCTTTACGAATATTGTGTAGTCAAAGTTTCACAAAGGGTTACAGACGGCGCCTGCCAGAGTTGTAGGTAATGTAGTAAGTTAGGCCGGTGAATATCATGCGAAGCGCGCGCCAGTAGCGGAGCTTGCTTCAGAGGGTAGTTAATTGAACGATATGGCAAAGAATCTGATCCTGTGGTTGATCATCGCGGCTGTCCTGGTGACGGTGATGAACAACTTCTCCAGCCCTAACGAGCCGCAGACCCTCAACTATTCCGACTTCATCCAGCAAGTTAAGGATGGCAAGGTCGAGCGCGTAGCGGTTGATGGCTACGTGATTACCGGTAAGCGCAACGATGGCGACAGCTTCAAGACCATTCGTCCTGCCATTCAGGACAACGGTCTCATCGGTGACCTGGTGGATAACAAGGTCATTGTGGAAGGCAAGCAGCCTGAACAGCAAAGCATCTGGACCCAGCTCCTGGTGGCCAGCTTCCCGATCCTGGTGATTATCGCCGTGTTCATGTTCTTCATGCGCCAGATGCAAGGCGGTGCGGGGGGCAAGGGCGGGCCGATGAGCTTCGGCAAGAGCAAGGCGCGCCTGCTCTCCGAGGACCAGGTGAAGACTACCCTGGCTGACGTTGCGGGTTGCGACGAAGCCAAGGAAGAAGTCGGTGAGTTGGTCGAGTTCCTGCGTGATCCGGGCAAGTTCCAGCGCCTGGGTGGCCGTATTCCTCGCGGTGTGCTGATGGTGGGCCCACCGGGTACCGGTAAAACCTTGCTGGCCAAGGCGATTGCCGGCGAAGCCAAGGTGCCTTTCTTCACGATTTCCGGTTCTGACTTTGTCGAGATGTTTGTCGGCGTCGGCGCCAGCCGTGTTCGCGATATGTTCGAGCAGGCCAAGAAGCACGCGCCATGCATCATCTTCATCGACGAAATCGATGCCGTTGGTCGCCATCGTGGCGCTGGCATGGGTGGTGGTCACGATGAGCGTGAGCAGACCCTCAACCAATTGCTGGTAGAGATGGATGGTTTCGAGATGAATGACGGCATTATCGTCATCGCCGCAACCAACCGTCCCGACGTGCTGGACCCTGCGTTGCTGCGTCCGGGCCGTTTCGACCGTCAGGTTGTGGTCGGCCTGCCGGATATCCGCGGTCGTGAGCAGATCCTGAAAGTGCACATGCGCAAGGTGCCAATGGGTGACGACGTGGCACCGGCTGTGATCGCCCGTGGTACTCCCGGTTTCTCCGGTGCTGATTTGGCGAACCTGGTGAACGAGGCGTCGCTGTTCGCTGCCCGTACTGGCAAGCGCATCGTTGAAATGAAAGAGTTCGAATTGGCGAAAGACAAGATCATGATGGGCGCCGAGCGCAAATCCATGGTCATGTCCGAGAAAGAGAAGCAGAACACCGCTTATCACGAGGCAGGTCATGCCATTGTAGGTCGCGTTGTGCCAGAGCATGACCCCGTCTACAAAGTGTCGATCATCCCGCGTGGTCGGGCGCTGGGTGTGACCATGTTCCTGCCGGAAGAGGATCGCTACAGCCTCTCCAAGCGTGCGCTGATCAGCCAGATCTGCTCGCTGTATGGCGGCCGGATTGCTGAAGAAATGACCCTTGGCTTCGACGGTGTGACCACTGGCGCCTCCAACGACATCATGCGTGCCAGCCAGATCGCACGAAACATGGTGACCAAGTGGGGTTTGTCGGAAAAACTCGGCCCATTGATGTACGCCGAAGAAGAAGGCGAAGTGTTCCTGGGGCGTGGCGGCGGTGGGCAAAGCGCCAGCTTCTCGGGTGAGACAGCCAAGCTGATCGACTCCGAGGTTCGCAGCATCATTGATCAGTGCTACGGCACGGCCAAGCAGATCCTGACGGACAACCGTGACAAGCTGGACGCCATGGCTGATGCGTTGATGAAGTACGAAACCATCGATGCCGACCAGATCGACGACATCATGTCGGGCCGTACGCCGCGTGAGCCGCGCGACTGGGAAGGTGGTTCGGGTACTTCGGGCACTCCGCCTGTGGTGCAGAATGAGCGCCCTGAAACGCCTATCGGCGGCCCGGCAGCTGATCACTAAGGTTTGAAATGACTTCTGCTTTGTCCTCTACCCGGTTGCCTTGCGGCAACCGGGTTCTTGATTTGGCCCGGACGCATGTCATGGGCATCCTCAATGTAACCCCTGACTCCTTTTCCGATGGTGGCCGCTTCAGCCAGTTGGATGCCGCGTTGTGTCATGCCGAGGCGATGGTGGCTGCCGGTGCGACGCTGATTGATGTGGGTGGGGAATCGACCCGCCCCGGTGCCCGCGTTGTTTCTCCTTTGGAGGAGCTGGAGCGGGTGGCGCCCGTGGTCGAACGTATTGCCCGTGAGCTGGATGTCATCATCTCGGTAGACACCTCCACCCCGGCAGTGATGCGCGAAACCGCGCGGCTGGGGGCTGGGTTGATCAACGATGTGCGTTCGCTGCAGCGTGATGGAGCCCTTGATGCGGCCGCCGCAACTGGCCTGCCCGTCTGTCTGATGCATATGCTGGGTGAGCCCGGCAACATGCAGGACAATCCGCACTACGACGATCTGGTCGGCGAGGTGAGTGGGTTTCTTGCTGAGAGGATTGCCCAATGTGTGGCTGTGGGTATTGCGCCTGAGCAGATCATCCTCGATCCGGGGTTTGGCTTTGCCAAGACCCTGCAGCACAATCTAAGCCTGTTCAAACACATGGAAGCCTTGCATGCCCTTGGTCGCCCGCTGTTGGTCGGTGTTTCGCGCAAGAGCATGATAGGGCTCGCCCTGAATCGCCCGGTCGGCGAACGCCTGTATGGCGGCCTGGCGCTTGCGGCGCTTGCCGTGACCAAGGGTGCACGTATTTTGCGTGTGCATGATGTCGCCGAAACGGTCGATGTGGTGCGCATGCTCGCTGCTGTAGAATCAGCCGAATAAGAATGATGGAGCACTTATGACTAAAAAATATTTTGGCACCGACGGCATTCGTGGTCGGGTCGGCGAATTCCCGATTACTCCTGATTTCATGCTCAAGCTGGGTTGGGCGGCAGGCATGGCGTTCCGCAGCATGGGCGCGTGTCGCATCCTGGTGGGCAAGGACACCCGTATTTCGGGCTACATGTTTGAGTCTGCGCTGGAGGCCGGGTTGTCCGCCGCCGGGGCCGATGTGATGCTGTTGGGCCCTATGCCCACGCCGGCAATCGCTTACCTCACGCGTACCTTTCACGCCGAAGCCGGTATTGTGATCAGCGCTTCCCATAATCCTCATGATGACAACGGCATCAAATTTTTCTCGGGGCAGGGCACCAAGCTGCCTGACGAGATCGAGTTGATGATCGAGGAGCTGCTGGATGCGCCGATGACGGTGGTTGAGTCCAGCAAGTTGGGCAAGGTGTCGCGCATTAACGACGCGTCAGGTCGCTATATCGAATTCTGTAAAAGCAGCGTTCCGAGCAGCACCAATTTCGCAGGCTTGAAGATTGTTGTCGATTGCGCCCATGGTGCGACCTACAAGGTGGCGCCGAGCGTCTTCAAGGAGTTGGGCGCACAGGTCACCGTGCTGTCGGCTCAGCCCAACGGCTTGAACATCAACGACAACTGCGGTTCAACCCACATGGAACAGCTGCAGGCTGCAGTGCTGGCTGAGCATGCGGACCTGGGCATCGCTTTTGATGGTGATGGCGACCGCGTGCTGATGGTGGATCACACCGGCACGATCGTGGATGGTGATGACCTGTTGTTCATCATTGCCCGTGACCTGCATGAGCGTAACAAGCTGCAAGGTGGCGTGGTCGGCACCTTGATGAGTAATCTCGGCCTGGAGCTGGCGTTGGCAGAACTGGGGATTCCCTTTATTCGCGCCAATGTCGGTGATCGCTATGTGATCGCCGAGCTGCTGGAGCGTAACTGGTTGGTTGGTGGCGAGAACTCCGGGCATGTGGTCTGCTTCCAGCACACCACCACGGGTGACGCTATCATCGCCGCGCTGCAGGTGCTGCTGGCCCTGCGTCGCCGCGAGGAGAGCCTGGCCCAGGCGCGCCAAGCCCTGCGCAAGTGTCCGCAAGTGCTGCTCAATGTGCGTTTTGCCGGTGGCGAAAACCCCATCGAGCACCCTGCTGTCAAAGAGGCTTGCGAGCGCGTGACCCAGGCAATGGCGGGGCGCGGGCGCGTGTTGCTGCGCAAGTCCGGCACAGAGCCGCTGGTGCGCGTGATGGTCGAAGGTGAGGACGAAACACAGGTTCGCGGCCATGCCGAAGACCTGGCAAAACTGGTAACTGAAGTTTGCGCCTGAATTCGGCTTGCCAGTGGTGATGTGGTTGGGTAACATCTGCGCCCACTTTGACCGACGGGGTACAGCATGCGTCGCACTATGGTAGCTGGTAACTGGAAGATGCACGGTACCCGCGCCAGTGTCGCTGAGCTGATCAACGGCCTTCGTCACTTGGCCTTGCCTAGCGGTGTTGACGTCGCGGTGTTCCCGCCTTGCTTGCATATCAACCAAGTGGTTGATGGCTTGAAGGGTAAGTCGATTCAGGTCGGCGCGCAGAACTCTGCGGTGGAACCGATGCAAGGTGCGTTGACCGGCGAGATTTCGCCGAGTCAGCTGGTTGATGCGGGTTGTTCCTATGTGCTTGTCGGGCACTCCGAGCGTCGCCAGATGATGGGCGAGCGGGATGGGACGCTCAACCGCAAGTTCGCCGCAGCACAGGCTTGTGGCTTGATTCCGGTGTTGTGCATAGGGGAGACCCTTGAGCAGCGCGAATCGGGCAAGACTCTTGAAGTTGTCTCGCGTCAGCTGGGCAGCATCATCGAGGAGCTGGGTGTTGGTGCATTTGCCAAGGCGGTCATTGCTTACGAGCCGGTCTGGGCCATTGGCACCGGGCTGACTGCTACACCGCAACAGGCGCAGGATGTGCACGCAGCCATCCGCGCGCAGTTGGCGGCAGAGAATTCTGAAGTCGCACAAGGTGTGCGGCTTCTATACGGCGGCAGCGTGAAGGCGGCCAATGCGGTCGAACTGTTCGGCATGCCGGATATCGATGGGGGGCTCATTGGTGGAGCTTCCCTGAATGCAGATGAGTTCGGTGCGATCTGTCGCGCCGCGGGAAACTGAAAAAATGCTGGAAACAGTCGTAGTCGTTTTTCATCTGTTGGCTGCCCTGAGCGTAGTTGCTCTGGTTTTGTTGCAACAGGGTAAAGGTGCGGATGCTGGTGCGTCTTTCGGTGCAGGTGCTTCAAATACTGTGTTCGGAAGCCAAGGTTCCTCTACCTTTCTTAGTAAGTTTACTGCTATACTTGCCGCAGGTTTCTTCATAACCAGCTTAGGGTTAGGTTACTTTGCTAAAGAGAAAGCTCAAGTGCTGACTCAAGTAGGTTTGCCAAACCCAGCGGTGTTGGAAGTTCCAAAAGCAAAACCGGCTTCTGATGATGTCCCGGTGCTTCAAGAGCAAAAGTCGGCTACTCCAGCGACTGACGTACCTCCAGCTCAAGAGCAGAAGTAAGAAGGGTTGTAAGCGCTGTATTGCCGAGGTGGTGGAATTGGTAGACACGCAACCTTGAGGTGGTTGTGCCCATAGGGTGTAGGGGTTCGAGTCCCCTTCTCGGTACCAATTATCAGGAGAGCCCGCTGTTGCGGGCTTTCTTGTAGGTGGAAGGTTACATTGACCCTGTAAGGGATCGGTCGTATACTTCCGCCCCAGCTTTGTCGCGGGGTGGAGCAGTCTGGTAGCTCGTCGGGCTCATAACCCGAAGGTCGTCGGTTCAAATCCGGCCCCCGCAACCAGTTTTAGCGGAGCCCCTTTTAAGGGGCTTTTTGTTAGCTGGACACTTTCAACGCCGCTGTTCGACGGCGTTTCAAGGATGGGCGTTTCGCCCATTTTTTTATTTTGCACAGCATGCACATACATGCACGAGGGGGTTCAGGTGTCGAGCAAGCTAGAAGAGTTGCAGGCCTTGTTGGCCCCGGTGGTCGTGGCCCTAGGCTATGAATGCTGGGGTATTGAGTTTTCGGCTCAAGGTCGCCACTCAATGTTGCGCGTTTATATCGATAAAGAGGGCGGCGTGCTGGTGGACGATTGTGCCATTGTCAGCCGTCAGATCAGCGGTGTGCTGGATGTTGAAGATCCAATCTCCGTTGAATACACCCTTGAAGTTTCCTCGCCAGGCATGGAACGCCCACTGTTCACTATCGAGCAGTTTGCTAAATATGCCGGTGAACAAGTGAAGATCAAGCTGCGTTCCCCCTTTGAAGGGCGACGCAACTTTCAGGGCCTTCTGCGCGGTGTAGAAGAGCAGGATGTCGTGGTGCAGGTAGAAGACCACGAGTTCCTGTTGCCGATCGATATGATCGACAAGGCCAACATTATTCCCAGTTTTGACTGAGACGCGGATCCCGCGGATCCAATGGCTTGCGAAAGGCGAGGCGTACGATGAGCAAAGAAGTACTGCTGGTTGTTGAGTCGGTATCCAATGAAAAGGGTGTACCGGCAAGCGTGATTTTTGAAGCGTTGGAGCTGGCCCTGGCCACTGCTACCAAGAAACGTTTTGAAGACGAAGTAGATCTGCGTGTGGAAATCAACCGCCACACCGGTGCCTATGAGACTTTCCGTCGTTGGACGGTGGTCGAAGAGGACGATCTTGATGATCCGGCCATCGAAACCTGGCCAAGCAAGGTTGCGCAAACGCATCCGGGCGCCCAGGTTGGCGATGTTGTCGAAGAAAAGATCGAGTCGATCGAATTCGGCCGTATTGCTGCACAGACCGCCAAGCAGGTCATCGTGCAGAAGGTTCGCGAAGCCGAGCGCGCTCAAGTCGTTGACGCCTATCGCGAACGCCTGGGTGAAATCATCTCTGGCACCGTAAAGAAAGTTACCCGCGATAACGTGATCGTTGACCTGGGCAACAACGCCGAAGCGTTGCTGGCCCGCGAAGACATCATCTCTCGCGAAACCTTCCGTGTCGGCGTGCGTCTGCGTGCGCTGCTCAAGGAAATCCGCACCGAGAACCGCGGCCCGCAGTTGATCCTGTCGCGTACCGCGCCGGAAATGCTGATCGAGCTGTTCCGTATCGAAGTGCCGGAAATCGCCGAAGGCCTGATCGAAGTGATGGCGGCGTCCCGTGACCCGGGTTCGCGTGCCAAGATCGCGGTCCGCTCCAAGGACAAACGCATCGACCCGCAAGGCGCTTGCATCGGTATGCGCGGTTCGCGCGTCCAGGCAGTGTCGGGCGAATTGGGCGGTGAGCGTGTGGACATCGTCCTGTGGGACGATAACCCGGCGCAGTTCGTGATCAACGCCATGTCGCCAGCTGAAGTGGCGGCAATTATCGTTGACGAAGATGCCCATGCAATGGACATCGCCGTTGGCGCAGACAATCTGGCTCAGGCCATTGGTCGTGGTGGTCAGAACGTGCGTCTGGCCAGCCAACTGACCGGTTGGACCCTGAACGTGATGACCGAATCGGACATCCAGGCTAAGCAGCAAGCTGAAACCGGTGACATCCTGCGCAACTTCATCGAAGAGTTGGAAGTCGATGAAGAGCTGGCACAGGTGCTGGTAGATGAAGGCTTCACCAGCCTGGAAGAGATTGCCTACGTACCGTTGGAAGAAATGCTCAACATCGACGGCTTTGACGAAGATATCGTCAACGAGCTCCGCGCTCGGGCCAAGGATCGTTTGTTGACTAAAGCCATCGCTACTGAGGAAAAGCTGGCAGACGCCCATCCGGCCGAAGACCTGCTCTCGCTTGAGGGTATGGACAAGGATTTGGCGATGGAACTGGCGGTGCGCGGCGTAATTACCCGCGAAGACCTGGCCGAGCAGTCTATTGACGATCTGCTCGACATCGACGGCATTGACGAAGATCGTGCCGGCAAGTTGATCATGGCCGCCCGAGCCCATTGGTTCGAGTAATTAGGCGCGGCCTGAGGAGAGAAGTGCATGACGCAAGTCACGGTGAAACAACTGGCCGATGAGGTCAAAACACCGGTAGAGCGCCTGTTGCAGCAGATGCGTGAGGCAGGTCTGCCGCACACCGCCGCCGATGAAGGTGTGAGCGATAGTGAGAAGCAGTCTTTGCTGACTCACTTGAAGAGCAGCCACAAGGCGAAAGTGGAAGAACCGCGCAAGATTACATTGCAGCGCAAAACCACCAGCACCCTGCGGGTTGCGGGTAGCAAGAGCATCAGCGTTGAAGTACGCAAGAAGAAAGTCTTCGTACAGCGCAGCCCGGAAGAAATCGAAGCCGAGCGCAAACGCGAGCTGGAAGAACGTCGCGCAGTAGAAAATGCTGCACGTCAGAAGGCTGAAGAAGAAGCCAAGCGTCGCGCCGAAGAAGAAGCGCGTCGCCAGCCTGCTGCTGCGCAACCTGCTGCCACTGACGCGGTCGCCGCCCCTGTTGAAGCTGTGCGTGAGGCTGCCCCGGCTGCCGCCGCACCTGCTCCTGCAGCAGACGCCCGCAAGCGCGACGAACCTCGTCGTCCGGACAAACCACGTGCTGACGATAACAATCGTCGCGGTGGTGGTGGCGATGGCGAGCGTAAAAACGCTCCGCACCGCGCCTCGGTCAAAGAGAAAGCGCCTGCGCCACGTGTTGCCCCACGTACTACCGACGAAGAAAGCGATGGCTTCCGTCGTGGTGGTCGCGGCAAAGCCAAGCTGAAGAAACGCAACGCCCACGGTTTCCAGAGCCCAACCGGCCCTGTCGTGCGTGAAGTGAAGATCGGCGAGACCATCACTGTGGGCGATCTGGCCCAGCAGATGTCGGTCAAGGCTGCTGAAATCATCAAGTTCATGTTCAAGCTGGGCACTCCAGCCACCATCAACCAGGTACTGGACCAGGAAACTGCCCAGTTGGTTGCTGAAGAGCTGGGCCACAAAGTGACCCTGGTCAGCGACACCGCCCTGGAAGATTCCCTGGCCGAGTCCCTGAAGTTTGAAGGCGAGGCAGTTTCCCGTGCGCCGGTTGTGACCGTAATGGGCCACGTTGACCACGGTAAAACTTCCCTGCTCGACTACATCCGTCGTGCCAAGGTTGCCGCGGGCGAAGCCGGTGGTATTACCCAACACATCGGTGCATACCACGTTGAAACCGAGCGCGGCATGGTCACCTTCCTCGACACCCCAGGTCACGCCGCGTTTACCGCAATGCGTGCCCGTGGTGCCAAGGCGACCGACATCGTGATCCTGGTGGTTGCAGCGGACGACGGCGTAATGCCGCAGACCATTGAAGCTGTCCAGCACGCCAAGGCTGCCGGTGTTCCTCTGGTCGTTGCCGTGAACAAAATCGACAAGCCGGGCGCCGATCTCGATCGCATCCGTAGCGAACTGTCGGTTCACGGCGTGACGTCCGAGGAATGGGGTGGCGAGACGCCATTCGTATCGGTCTCGGCGAAAATGGGTACCGGCGTTGACGAACTGCTCGAAGCGGTGCTGTTGCAAGCCGAAGTCCTGGAACTGACCGCTACTCCATCGGCTCCTGGCCGTGGTGTCGTGGTTGAGTCCCGTCTCGACAAGGGCCGTGGCCCGGTTGCCACCGTGCTGGTTCAAGACGGTACCCTGCGCCAAGGCGACATGGTACTGGTCGGTTCGAACTACGGCCGTGTACGTGCCATGCTCGACGAGAACGGCAAGCCAATCAAGGAAGCAGGTCCTGCCATCCCAGTCGAGATTCTCGGCCTGGACGGCACGCCGGACGCTGGCGACGAGATGAGCGTAGTGGCTGACGAGAAGAAAGCCCGTGAAGTGGCTCTGTTCCGTCAAGGCAAGTTCCGCGAAGTCAAGCTGGCCCGTGCTCACGCCGGCAAGCTGGAAAACATCTTCGAGAACATGGGCCAGGAAGAGAAGAAGACGCTTAACATCGTCCTCAAGTCTGACGTTCGTGGTTCCCTCGAAGCGTTGAACGGTGCCTTGAACGGCCTGGGTAACGACGAAGTGCAAGTGCGTGTTGTCGGTGGCGGTGTCGGTGGTATCACCGAATCCGACGCCAACCTGGCACTGGCCTCCAACGCTGTACTGTTCGGCTTCAACGTGCGTGCCGATGCTGGCGCTCGCAAGATCGTCGAGCAGGAAGGCCTGGACATGCGTTACTACAACGTCATCTACGACATCATCGAAGACGTCAAGAAGGCCCTTACCGGCATGCTTGGCAGTGACGTCCGGGAGAACATCCTGGGTATCGCCGAGGTGCGTGATGTGTTCCGCTCGCCGAAATTCGGTGCGATCGCCGGCTGTATGGTGGTTGAAGGCACTGTGTACCGTAACCGTCCAATCCGTGTACTGCGTGAAGACATCGTTATCTTCGAAGGCGAGCTGGAATCCCTGCGCCGCTTCAAGGATGACGCTGCCGAAGTACGTGCCGGCATGGAATGCGGTATCGGCGTCAAGAGCTACAACGACGTCAAGGTTGGCGACAAGATCGAAGTCTTCGAGAAGGTTCAGGTTGCTCGCAGCCTCTAACTCGCGCACTTCAGGAGCCGCGCAGCGTGTGGGCATGCAGATGCCCCGCACAGCGTCAGGACTCTAAACGCAACGCCCGGTCTGGCTTTTGTCAGGCCGGGCGTTTGCCGCTTTCAGACCCCACGGGTTTCACCGTGTGGCAGTAACAGGTAACAAGACATGGCAAAAGAATACAGCCGTACCCAGCGTATCGGCGATCAGATGCAGCGTGAGCTGGCCCAACTGATCCGCCGCGAAGTCAAAGACCCACGCGTTGGCCTGGTCACCATTACCGCTGTTGAAGTGAGCCGTGACGTGGGTCACGCCAAGATCTTCATCACCGTGATGGGGCAGGACAACAGCGAAGAAATCGCGCAAAGCATCAAGGTGCTCAACTCCGCCGCAGGTTTCCTGCGGATGCAGTTGGCCCGTGAAATGAAGCTGCGCAGCGTTCCGCAGTTGCACTTCCATTACGACGAAAGCGTCGTGCGTGGCGCGCACCTGTCGGCCCTGATCGAACGTGCCGTGGCTGAAGACAGCCAGCATCCGTCCACACCTGAAGACGCCAAGGAGTAAGCGGTGGCTCAGGTCAAACGTATCCGTCGCAACGTCAGTGGCATCATTCTGCTCGACAAACCCATTGGTTTTACCTCCAATGCCGCGTTGCAGAAGGTTCGCTGGCTGCTCAATGCCGAGAAGGCCGGGCATACCGGCAGCCTTGATCCATTGGCCACCGGTGTATTGCCGTTGTGCTTTGGCGAGGCCACCAAGTTTTCGCAATACCTGCTTGATTCCGACAAGGGTTATGAAACCCTGATGCAACTGGGCAAGACCACCACCACGGCAGATGCCGAAGGTGATGTTTTGCAGGTTCGCGACGTGACCGTTGGTCGTGCGGATATCGAAGCTGCCTTACCCGCTTTTCGTGGGCAAATCAGTCAGATACCGCCGATGTACTCGGCACTCAAGCGCGATGGCCAGCCACTTTACAAGCTGGCACGTGCGGGCGAAGTAGTGGAGCGCGAACCGCGTTCTGTTACTATTGCGCGCTTGGAATTGCTCGCTTGTGAAGGCGACACTGCCCGTTTGGCCGTGGACTGCAGCAAAGGCACCTATATCCGTACCCTGGTGGAAGATATTGGTGAGCAACTTGGCTGTGGCGCATACGTTGCCGAACTGCGACGTACACAAGCCGGACCTTTCACCTTGGCCCAGACGGTCACGCTGGAAGAGCTCGAGGCAGTGCACGCCGAAGGCGGCAACGAAGCGGTTGATCGCTTCCTGATGCCATCGGACAGCGGTTTGCTGGATTGGCCATTGCTGCACTTCTCGGAGCACAGCGCGTTCTACTGGCTCAACGGCCAGCCGGTACGCGCCCCGGATGCCCCGAAATTCGGCATGGTGCGAGTACAGGATCATAACGGTCGCTTTATCGGTATCGGTGAAGTGAGCGAAGACGGGCGCATCGCGCCGCGTCGGCTGATTCGGTCAGAATGACCGAACGAGTGTGGCTGTTAACAGGCATGGTCAACACTCATTTTTAGATACAGGGATTTGTCCCTGGCCTGTTGAAACTGCCCTTTGGGTGGTTTCCTGAAAAAAGGATTGCCTCATGGCTCTCGACGTTCAAGAAAAAGCACAAATCGTAGCTGACTATCAGCAAGCTGTTGGTGACACTGGTTCGCCAGAAGTGCAAGTTGCACTGCTGACCCACAACATCAACAAACTGCAAGGTCACTTCAAGGCCAACGGTAAAGACCACCACTCCCGTCGTGGTCTGATCCGCATGGTAAACCAGCGCCGTAAGCTGCTGGACTACCTGAAAGGCAAGGATCTGGGTCGTTATCAGACTCTGATCGGTCGCCTGGGTCTGCGTCGCTAATAAGCGATTGCGCTAGAGGTTGGTTGTCTGCCGCGTGTCATCGGGATTCCCGTTGGCCCGTGGTAGGCTCCCAGCCTCAAGTTTTATCTGGATACACGTTTTACCCTGGACGAGCGTCGGGCCGATTCCCGGCATTGCCCAAGAATTTCGCAAGAAGACAAGTTCCCCCAAGAGCCACAAAGAAGGTAGGACACCGTGAACCCGGTTATCAAAAAATTCCAGTTCGGTCAGTCGACCGTTACCCTCGAGACAGGCCGTATCGCCCGTCAAGCCTCCGGCGCAGTGCTGGTTACCGTTGACGACGACGTGACCGTATTGGTGACCGTTGTTGGCGCCAAGACCGCTGACCCGAGCAAGGGCTTCTTCCCTCTGTCCGTTCACTACCAGGAAAAGACTTACGCTGCCGGTAAGATCCCTGGCGGTTTCTTCAAGCGCGAAGGCCGTCCTTCCGAAAAAGAAACCCTGACTTCCCGACTGATCGACCGTCCGATCCGTCCGCTGTTCCCAGAAGGCTTCATGAACGAAGTGCAGGTTGTCTGCACCGTCGTTTCCACCAGCAAGAAGACCGATCCGGACATCGCTGCGATGATCGGTACCTCGGCTGCCCTGGCCATCTCCGGCATTCCTTTCGATGGCCCGATCGGCGCTGCCCGCGTTGCGTTCCACGAAAGCACTGGCTACCTGCTGAACCCGACTTACGAGCAACAGAAAGCATCGAGCCTGGACATGGTCGTTGCCGGTACGTCCGAAGCCGTATTGATGGTTGAATCGGAAGCCAAAGAGCTGACCGAAGACCAGATGCTGGGTGCCGTACTGTTTGCTCACGACGAGTTCCAGGTTGTGATCAACGCGGTTAAAGAATTGGCTGCCGAAGCTGCCAAGCCGACCTGGTCCTGGGCTGCTGCCCCGGAAGCCACCGAACTGCTGGGCGCTATCCGCTCCGAGTTCGGCGCTGCCATCTCCGACGCCTACACCATCACCGTCAAGGCCGACCGTTATGCTCGCCTGGGTGAGCTGAAGGACCAGGTCGTGGCCAAGCTGTCCGGTGAAGAAGGCCAGCCTTCTTCCAGCGAAGTCAAAGCTGCTTTCGGTGAGATCGAATACCGCACCGTTCGCGAAAACATCGTTAACGGCAAGCCACGTATCGACGGTCGCGACACCCGCACCGTGCGTCCGCTGAACATCGAAGTCGGCGTTCTGCCGAAGACTCACGGTTCGGCGCTGTTCACCCGTGGCGAAACCCAGGCCCTGGTCGTTGCGACCCTGGGTACTGCCCGTGATGCACAACTGCTGGACACCCTGGAAGGCGAGAAAAAAGACCCCTTCATGCTGCACTACAACTTCCCTCCGTTCTCGGTGGGCGAGTGTGGTCGTATGGGCGGTGCAGGTCGTCGCGAAATCGGTCACGGCCGTCTGGCCCGTCGTTCGGTTCAGGCCATGCTGCCTGCCGCTGACGTGTTCCCGTACACCATCCGTGTTGTATCGGAAATCACCGAGTCCAACGGTTCCAGCTCCATGGCTTCGGTCTGCGGTGCTTCCCTGGCTCTGATGGACGCCGGTGTGCCAATGAAGGCACCGGTTGCCGGTATCGCCATGGGCCTGGTTAAAGAAGGCGAGAAGTTCGCCATCCTGACCGACATCCTGGGTGACGAAGACCACCTGGGCGACATGGACTTCAAAGTAGCTGGTACCGCCAAAGGTGTGACCGCGCTGCAGATGGACATCAAGATCAAAGGCATCACCGAAGAGATCATGGAAATCGCCCTGGGCCAAGCCCTGGAAGCGCGCCTGAACATCCTCGGCCAGATGAACCAGATCATTGGTCAGTCCCGCACCGAACTGTCGGAAAATGCTCCGACCATGATCGCGATGAAAATCGACACCGACAAAATCCGTGATGTCATCGGTAAAGGCGGCGCGACTATCCGTGCGATCTGTGAAGAAACCAAGGCTTCGATCGACATCGAAGACGACGGTTCGATCAAGATCTTCGGCGAAACCAAGGAAGCGGCTGAAGCAGCACGCCAGCGCGTCCTGGGTATCACCGCTGAGGCAGAGATCGGCAAGATCTACGTTGGTAAGGTTGAGCGCATCGTCGACTTCGGCGCGTTCGTCAACATCCTTCCGGGCAAAGACGGTCTGGTTCACATCTCCATGCTGAGCGATGCTCGTGTTGAGAAAGTGACCGACATTCTGAAAGAAGGCCAGGAAGTGGAAGTGCTGGTACTGGACGTGGACAACCGCGGCCGTATCAAGCTGTCCATCAAGGACGTAGCAGCAGCCAAGGCTTCGGGCGTTTAATCACCCGCAGGCTTCACGCTGAAAAAAGGACTCCTCGGAGTCCTTTTTTTATGGGCGCGAGAAAATGAAGCAGAATCAGCTGTTTAGCGCCGCCCAAAAGCCGCAACTTGCATGCAGGCACGATGGGCTTCATGCAAGTTGCACGATTTCGAAAATTCACACATTTCATAACTCTTTGTTTATTAAGGAATTTAACCTGTTCGGCGAGTTGGCACACTGCCTGCAATATCCCTGGTAGCGCTGCAGCATGAAGGTTTACGCCTGCAGACTTTTAATAAAACAGGAGTTACTCGTATGAAGAAGTTCGCTCTCGCTACTGCTACCGCTCTGACCCTGGCCATGGGTGCTAACGTAGCCTTTGCTCAGACTTCCCAAGCCCCTATGACTTTGGCGGCCGGTGAAGCGACCAAGGCTAAGGAAAGCGTTTCGGATACTTGGATCACCACTAAAGTCAAAGCTGACCTGCTGACCGAAAAAGGCATTCCAGGTTCGGACATCAAGGTTGAGACCAACAAAGGTGTGGTTTCCCTGTCCTCCGACGTAGCTATCTCGGATTCGCAGAAAGAAATGGCTGTAGGGATCACCAAGAAAATCAAAGGTGTGACTGCTGTTTCTGCTGACGGCCTGCTGGCTGGCGGCGCTACCAAAGCTGACGGCATCGACAAAACCAAAGGCGCTGCCCACGACGCTAAAGAGACCACCAGCGATACCTGGATCACTACCAAAGTGAAGGCTGACCTGGTAACTGAAAAAGGCATTCCTGGCACCGACATCAAGGTTGAAACCAACAAAGGTGTTGTATCCCTGTCGTCGCCTACCGCTGTGACCGCTTCGCAGAAAGAAACGGCTGTAGCGATCACCAAGAAGATCAAAGGCGTTAAAGCTGTATCGGCCGATGGCCTGAAAGCAGAGTAATGCTGACGTTTCGTTTGAACTGAATAGCGGCGGCTTAGGGTGAGTTAGATATCCACCTGACGCACCTCTGGAGTTCATGCGACCGACCACACGGATGTGGTCATTACAGGCCCCGGCGTCAAAGACTTATACCCTAAAGATACATAGTTCCATCAGCAGGGATCGAAGATCTAACAGGAGTCGGCTTTCGAGCGTACTAGCCTTACGATGTAGAAATACATCCTAAGACAACGTCCTTCCTAAGCGCAAACGGCAACGTCGGCGTTTTTTGGGTTTCCGAATTAAATGCGAAATTCTGGGAATAGCTGCGCTATGGAGTTTGGGCGGCGTGTAGAGTTATCACTAATTCAGAAAGTGCAGGAACGCGCTTGGGGAGACCTGGCCATGGGTCTGGCCCATCAAACCAATCTGAAGGGCTGCCGTCTGCATTAACTGCTCCAATGACCCGATCTCAACCTCATCGGGGCTCATGTTGTTCACCCAGATCTCTTTCATCCCAGCCTCGGAATCCGAGCGATAGCCGAGTCTCCTTGTGTCTGGAGCGAAAATCGCCCTGCTTCTACTGCCTCGCCCAACTTTAGTGCTGGGCTTAAGGACGTTTCTCTGATGCGTGAAACGGTATTCCTGGTCTATTTCCGTGATCCGTTCAGCAGGGGGCTAGAGCTCGATTTCATTGAGAGTGATGACATCCAGATACCAGCCACAGCAGTTCGGCGTGGCCTTAAATCCGATAGCTCTCGCCTGTTCATGCTTGACTTTGCCCTTGACGATATCAAGGGGACCCCAACTGACTTCAACAACCGGATCTCTCAGAATGCCCTCGTGAGCGATAGAAACACGATGCGCCAATTCAAGCGAGTGCGTTTTTTCGTCGAATTTAGCCATCACGTAATGCACACGATCAGGCTTTACATTCTCTTTCGAGTTCAGAGCGGTCTCGGGGTAAACACATACCGTGACCATTTCTAAGGCATCGCCCCGAACATGCATGTGAGCCAACTTCAAGAGGCGTTGCATGTAGATTGACCTTTGTTGCTTTAAGTCGCCAGCCCCCCTGTGTACCTCAAAACCCATTTGTGACCAGAACTCAACGGAACTGTGTGGCTCGCATTGAACAATAAGCACAGTGTTGTTAAGTGCTTCCTCCTTACGAATGGCATGTTCAACAAGTTTCCGTCCAATCCCGCGCTGCTGGCAACTGCTTTTTGTCTGCAAGATAGTGCCGTGTGAAATACCGTATGTGAGAAAACCAACGGGGCCTTCCAAAGTAAAAAAGACCGTCATCTGCTTTTCGGCGCACGCTTTCTGGATCACGCTCCAATTGTTGATGAAACCATCCCCATTGCGTGCTTCACTCGTTAACCATTCCTGGATGAATGGGAGATCGGCGTCTACCGCAGTGCGGACACTTCCCTTTATTTTCCTGGTCTTTTCCATACTCCCCCCTAGTAACCTGAGCGCGCGTGACAGTGTAATCCCTGGGATTGGTCGAACTCTCTCTTAACTTCAAGCACGTTTTGGTCTGAAAGAAAAAAAACAAGCCAGACCAATTATAAGAATCGCGAGGACCGTTACTAATGCATGGATAGGTGATGCAAACCAATAAATTGGCGCACCAACGCTACGCCAATCGGAAATGGGAAGCTCCTTAGTCACAAAGTCAGGTTGGCAATCCTGAATTGCTTTGTTGAACTCTTCAGCTCCTAGCTCTCTCATCTTCTGCATTAGGTCGCCCTTAGGGCAGGCGGTGAGCGATGGCACGCTGTAGCTGTACTCAGCTACATAGCCGTCGAATGGAAAATGAAGCAGAAGTACCAAGAGGGACATTGTTAGTGTCGCCAGCAGAACCTGCCTTTTGATATTGGCTTTCTGGATTGCAGAGCCCTTTTTCATTATTTACTCCTACCTATTCGGGCTCTTGACCCGTACCTCCCGACTTGTGCTTTTTATGGCAGAAAGTCACCACAAAGAAAATGCAAACGAACACTACACACGACCAAAAAAACTTTCCGGCTGCGGGCATCTGCTCAACGCTTTTCCATAACTCTATTAAATTATCCATATATTTTTTCCTTCAACTTTCGACACATCGCGCCAAGGCACGCTGCATGAACTAAATGGCCTTCTCTAGATTCGCAACGGAATAATCGAGACACTGTGTTGGGCTTGGCTTTTCAGGCTATTTGAGCCACGGCCGAACGGTTCGTACCGCAAGGCCTCGCAGTAACTGATGCGATAAGTTCAGCGCTTTTGGCCTGGGTGATACCCTAGGCATGCAGCAGTCGTAGATAACCGTGTGCGATTGTCCAAGCATCCCCCGCTTAATCTGTAATAAGCAACCTTGTCTATACACGATAATAGGTACCTCTGTCTGTTATTTCTACTGCCGTGGCCCCGGTTTTAGGACGGGGCTTGGTGTGTGCCTGGTGAAATACTTCCGCCAAAGAGTTCAATTACGATCACTTCAATAAGGGATGATGCTTTACCCCGTTAAGTCCGGATTCATCGGGTAGGCTTGGTAGCCTTGTCCTGCTCCCAATGGGTTACATCGTCAATTTCCTGGGTGTCGTCTGCGGACAGCATCAAGGAGCTGGGGAAGAACTCCATCAACTGCGGCATGCGAGCGAAGAACTGCAGCGTCTCTGCCCATTCGTAACGGTTTTCGTACGGGTAATAATTCGCCCCATGAATCAGAATACCCATTACTAATGTGCCAGAAGCGTCAACCGTTGAAAAACTGTCGATGTTTTTTACCCGGCGGATCTCCTCGACATCGATTCCCTCAACCGTCTCGTACCAAATATGGACGATCCCCGGTTTATCAGGAGGTATCTGGGCAATCCCATTTTTGGCGAGACCTTTAAAATGACGTGAGCGACGCTCATGCGAGATCGCATGGTCACACCGCCACTGAGCCGCTACACAGTTGGCAACGTCCTGAACAAAAATATTTAGAATGGTGTTCGAGTCACCTGGCCGAACAATACTCGCTGCTATCGTCGCGATGCTGCGTTTTTCATTGCTATCCATGTCACCGAATACCAGTAACTCATGCTGAGGGCTGTTGGCCCTGACAGAGTTGCTGTAGTAATGGCATTCGAGGTGTGCCCTATCAATCATACGAATCTGCGCACTGATCGCTCCCTCCCGAACCCTGCCAGAGCCAATATCGATAGCGCGATTCACCACATTGATCACATCATCCGCATTCGCATGAGATACCTGATCATGGAAGGTAAGGTCAACGATGCTCCACGGTGCGACCTTAAGCATATGCTCGCTCAACTGACCCCATATGCTGACCCAGCTCTTTTCTTCAGTCTGCGAATATTGAGTCTGTTTGTCTGCTCGTTTGCACTCAACGTAGATCTCTACGTCATCGACTTTAACAAGCAGATCCGGTGACTTTTTCGTTTTCCCGTCCTGCCAAATGAGACTGTTCTCCGGAATGAAGGAAACCTCATAACCATTTTTCAGATAGAACGAGGCCGTCAGCAATTCGAAAATCTGCGTCTCAGGCTTCGTGTTATTAGCCAGCATCTTGTTCAGAACCCCGTTCACATTTGGAACTTTCCGAAGCAGTTCTGAAAAGGCACCGATGGCCTTGGCGTACGGATAGATTCGATCGCTGCTGTAGGCGCAGTCGCTGTATGGGCAGTCATAAGCCAACTCAGCCACCAAGATATACCAGTCAATATCGTCCTCTGGCGGTACGAAAAGCTGGGGCTCGATTGGCATTTTCAGATCAATATTCAACTCTTTCGCTCGGATACAATCTACAAAAGCGGCCCTTCTCTTGGCCCAGACTTTAGCCCCCAGCTTATCCACCAGCAGCTTGTAGAAAGCTTTGATTTTTGCATATTCAACCTGATCAACATCCACTGTAATTTTTCCTACTTACTTCCATGGTTGGTGCAGTGGGTTCGAGCCACGGCGTCGAGAGCGTGTCGGCTATGCAATCAAGGTCGAATTCAGTGCTTGTCCTATTTCAATTATTAGGGCGGACTGACGACCGTACTCCGCATTCAATGACGGCAGCGCCCAGCGACTTGGAATCTTGACGTTCCCATATACGAATTCGGCGAATTTGAGTCCAGATGGTGCATCAATTGTTGTGACATCGACTGAATAAGGGATGTCGACGACACTTCGATGCTTTGAATAGTTGCTAAGTTTGTTGAGGTAACTGAAGTCGTCATGATCAACAAGCTCGCTCAACAGTTTTCGGATAGGCTCGACCGGATTTTTATCTTTTATACTCCAAATATTAATCTCTCGAGGTTTTATGCAAAGGGACGGGTTTGTGTTCATGCCTAAGGCGAAATAAACAGCGTGAGCGAGCGTATCCGCGGTTGAATGCATATTTTGGACACATGCAGTGACATGAGCAGCTGCATGAAAACGAGCCTGCTGAAAAGCTACACTCGCCGTATCACTGCCCAGCATCAGCACTATCTTTGCTCCCATGTCCGCATGGGCTGCAGTGGCAGCGTCAAGTAGACGTTTAGCCTCAAAATAGTGAAATTTGGCGAATGCTCCCCTTTGAGCCACTGAGTTTAGCGGGGGAATGAGCTTTTCTTCCTGTTCAACTCCGTACTTGTGTCGCACCGCGTCTTTCAAAATGGCTAGATCCCATGTGGTCACCTGACTTTCTTCCTTTTCTTGGTTTGTACACGTCGTACAGCTAAAATTGATGCTGAATTTTGCGTCCTTAGGCATGTATGCTGCTACCGACGTTGCCGCATCTGCCCAAGGCATGGCTCTTCCTTGGTTATTCAAAAAGTGCTTGCTTGCGGTTGCTTGTCTTACCCGATTCCGAGTTTCTATAATAAAAAATTATTGACTTTTAGATCTGGCCCATGCGGCAGGTGTCCACGATTTATGGAGTGTGGACAGATTGCGGTAGTTCGACTACGAAAAGTCAAGACATTCTGGTTCTATTCAAAATGACTAGCCTTCATGCTTAGGAAGAAAACCTCTCTGGCCGTATGGAGTCGGAGTCGACCTCTGGAAAGGCAGTAGAGGACGTCCTGACACACTGACCCACCGAAGATCCAGGGCAGAACGTAACCTTTTTCAGGCCCCGACTTGGCGATATCCGCGATTTTGTGTAGCAGATCCGTCAGTTTCGCTTGTCGCAGAGATCCATTAGGATGGACACAAACCAAAGGAGTGGGCCCTTGCTAATACTTCATTTCTCGGACATTCATTTTCGTAAATCTGAAATATCTACGGCACAAGATCCAAATTTTCATCTGCGTTCTGAATTGGTTCGTGACGTGGTCCGCCAGAGCCAGCTCTTAGGTGCGCCTGATGCGATTATCATATCGGGTGATATCGCATTTGCCGGCGATCAAGATGAGTTCGAATTCGCAACGGAATGGCTTCGAACACTCTGTGATGCTTGCGGATCCTCAATGCAATCAGTCTTTGTCGTGCCTGGCAATCACGACGTTGTGCGTGAATTGGCGGACCAAGACCTTGTGCAGCTGATTCACGGACAAATAAAAAGGGCTAGCGACCCAACCGCCGAGATTGCCAAATACTTGGGCAACCCTGCTGTCAGTCGCTTGCTCTATCAGAGCCTAGACAATTTCAATCAGTTCGCATTTCAGTTTCTTTGCGATCTCCTTCCGCCGGAAAGGACTCGAGCGACGCGCGATCTACAACTCAATGATGGCTCAACCCTTCGGCTGTGGGGATTGAATACTGCCGTGGTATCGAGTCGTCACGATCGGGCCGGCGAACTCTTTGTCGACCGCGCAAGCTTGCAGATCACACGCGAGGCCGGAGTCGTGAACCTGGTGGTCGCACACCATCACCTTTCATGGTTGCGGCAGAATGCCGAACTCGCTGACCATCTCAACGATGTCGCACCTGTACAAATTTTTGGTCATATACATACGAACCGAATCGATATGAATCGAGACTTCATGCGTCTCACTGCAAGTGCGGCTCACCCTGACCGGAGAGAAGCCGGTTGGGAGCCTGGATATAATTTCTTGGAGGTGTCTGTAGTCGGTGAGCCTGAAGCGCGCAAGCTTCATCTCAAAGCCCATGTCAGAGTTTGGCAGACGGCACCTGGCGGCTTCCAAGCAAAGATGGACAGGGACTCTTCGGTATTTGAGCACTATGTTGACTTGGATCCGTGGCATGCTCCTCAGGTGATCCCGGTGACGGCTCCACCAACAGAATTGCCAATTTCGGGCATCGGTGCTGCAACGATGCTAATCGAGGAAGGCCAGGCCATGAATACCATCCGAGATTTAGGACTGCGTTTCTATCGGCTGTCATTCAGCAAAAAATCGGAAATTGCAGGGCGGTTAGAGCTCCTCGAAGACGAGGACATGGGGCAGCCGGATCACGAGCGTTTTCGGCGCGTATTTATTCGCGCACATGAGCGCGGGAAGCTTGAAGAGTTTGCACGGGCCGTAGCGGCCGCGGAAAAAGAATAAATGGAGCGGTAATGGCTAAATTTACGTTTGCAGACAGATACGCACAGGCTTCGTTGGCACCCAGCCCCCAAGTAATCAGTTCCCGACAGGAGCCAGCGAATCGCATCGTCTCTACTGTCGTTGGAACAGGTATATTGGACCTTGTAGGCGCTTATTATGGTAGTCCTGATGTCGATCTAGGTTGGTTCAGAGACGAGTTTGCTAAAGAGGATGCAAGCTTCAGTCTCGTCAACAATGAGCGAGAAACGAAATTGCTTGCTGCGCTGATTCTCGAGCAGTTGGTTGGGAAAGCCCGCTCCGAAGCGATTTTGGCGATCATTGCCGGCAGCGTAATGGGGCTACGACAGCCTGCTGAGTGTGAATGGCTACTTCGCGACGCAAAAGAAGCACTTGGGCGCTTATCAGTAACGAATCGAGAACCGCAGGCCGTGGAGACGAATCTCACCCCAACGTATACCGCGAAGTTGAAAGAAGAAATTGCAGGCATTGTTGAGGGAGATTGGGCAGCATTGTTGGTAGCTCTCGGTAAAATGAGGGCGGAGACGCAGTCATCAGCTAATACAGTGGCAACGCAGTCTTCAAAAGCCCTCAAGGTGCTTGATCGAGAGATTGACCTACTCCGTGAAGAAAGTCAGATGCTTTGGTGGTTGTTCAGTGGCCATAGTCGATCAGTAGAGCGTAGTTTCAGTTTGCTCACTCCTCACCAAGCTGCAGTTATTGGCGCCTTCGACCTAGGCAACCTAACTACAGTTTCGCTTTTAGGTCCAGTTGCCGCTCCAGCCATCCTTGAAAGAATAATCGGCTTGTCCAAAAAATCGAAGGGGACGCAAGCGATAGAGCTTTCCAAGGTTATCGACGGTTTTAGCCCTGAAGATCTGGAGAGTCTTGAAGTCGCTTCGGCGAAGTTACCGCCCAGACTAGCTCCATTCACTACCGCGCTTGATCTCGCCAAAACTATGGGAAATGGAGCATGGCACGTACGCTTCTCAAGCAAGACCGGCCTGGACGCCTCCATCGTGAGTGAGCCGTTAGCGCTTGCAAATCAACTCTATCGCGAACATTTGTTAGGTCAGCTGCTGTGACAGATGAGAATGAAGAGGTAGACGTAGACATTGATGTCTTCGAGCAGTCGGTGACGGAGCAGGCTGCCAGTTCAGATCAGCGTTGGGAGTTATTGCCTGCATCCTCCATGCTGTCGATAGAGGATGCTGAAATACTACTACGGTGGCGAAATGCCTCGATTATCACTGTAGTTGGAGAGCGAAACGGGGGTAAAACAACTCTAGTCGCTCAACTGTACGAGCAGTTCTTACGTGGCCCTTTCGCACAAACGCTTTTTTCCCACAGCCTGAGCCTTCAAGGTTTTGAAAGGAAAAGCTTTCAGTCTCGAGCAGAATATGGGGCAGACCGCCCAGATACCCCACGAACATCAGCTCAGGATGGGCTGGCTTTCTTCCATATTGCAGTTTCAGATGAGGCCAGCCTGGAACGCACAGACCTCCTAATTTCTGAGCGTGCGGGGGAAACTTATAGGGAGTTGCGCGATAGACCTGAGCTAGCCGCCAATCTGATAGAAATTCGGAAAGCTGCTGCAATTGTACTTATCGTTGATGGTCAGCGCGTGGCTGAGCCAAGAATGCGCGCGGGGGTATTTGCCTCCGTTCGCAATATTGCTAGGGCACTGGTCGGTTCTGGCGATATCGGTCCTCAAACGAGGATCCAGCTAGTTACCACTAAATGCGACTTGCTAATGGGAGATGGAGCGGCGGACGCCTTAGAAGCGTTGACGGCGTTTGAGGCTAACCTGGCGGCACTACTAGAGGACAAATTCCTGTTAGCGACATTTCGTACTGCGGCACGTGATCCGGATGGAAATGTGGCCCCTGCCAGCGGGATGGATCGGCTTTTGCAGAGTTGGATTTCGCCGTCATCCAGCTCTCATTTGGAAGAGCCTGAACTTCCCGTACTAGTGAGTGAGTTTGATCGATTTTTGTTGAGAGGAAGCAGGTCATGAATGCTAGTTTCGTAATCATGGGATTACCTGCGTCTGGTAAAACTACTTTCCTAGCAGCGCTGTGGCATCTAGTGGAGTCAGGAGAAACTGAGTGCCGCCTTGTGATGGACCACTACCGAGGGGATTTTACTTACCTTAATAATATTGCCGATGCTTGGCGTAACTTTAAAAAAGTCCCTCGTACATCTCAAATTGGTGATACGGACGTAACGATCTATCTACATGATCGTGTAACCGGTGCACGGGGCACGGCACTCTTCCCTGACTTGGCAGGGGAAATATTCGACCTCCAGGTTGAGGAACGACGGTGTAGGCCCGAGTTCGTCGTACAAGCCGATGCAGAGGATGGAATCCTCTTTTTCATCAACGCCGATGTCAAAGAAGACGGCCTATCAATCATTGATCTGAATGCAAGACTGCCACAGGAAGCAGCGGTGGCTGTTTTAGCGGGAGAGTCTCCGCAAGCGGCCGGGGATGTGAATGCCCCTGTCGTTGCACCAGAGTGGGAACCGAAATTTTTGCCTGCGCAGGTTCGAATCGTACAGTTACTTAGCGACCTCCTGCGCCCGCCATTCACCTACCGTACCCGCAAGCTAGCTTTGTTGATTTCCGCATGGGATCTGGTTCGAGATCAAGGGCGTACCCCTGAACAGTGGATGGCAAGAACAATGCCACTCGTGGACCAATTTCTTCGCACCAACGGCATGTCATTTACCCACAAGGTTTATGGTGTCTCGGCACAAGGAGTTCGCCTTGATGATGACGTTGCAGTTGACGGTGCGACGAAGATTGCACCAAGTCGGCGTGTTCAAATTGTAGGGCATGATGGCGAAGGGCACGACTTAACAGCTCCCCTCGTATGGCTGATGTCGGCGGCAGAATGAAATTCGATCAATGTCTATTTGGTTATGATGACGGCCATAGGCTGCTCGCATCCTCGCTCCCCTTGGGTAGTGAAACATCACTTCTTACTGAACTTAGCGACTTGGCTCCGGGGACTATTTTCAACCAGTCGGAAGGCTACTGGACTGGTCTACCGGTGCCGGCTATCGGCCGCTATGTGTTGATGCGTACTTGGCCAGCACCCGAAATGTCTCGGCCAGGATGTGTATGGACGCATGCTCTTCTTCTCGAACCAGCGCTTTTGGAATCGATTGAAGATTTGTCAGTATTGCAATCCTTTGCTATCCGCCCATCTGGGTTGTTTGATAAGGATTTTTATCGTGGGCAGTTAACGATCGATATAAGTCACCCAGCGCCTATCCCAGAGTTGATCGACAACACTGTCGTCAAACGACTCCTCTTGTCACTTTACGCTGCTGGCGCGACATCGGTGGAGGTCGACTTGCCTGGTCAACTGGACTGTCCACTTTTCGCGGTCTGGTCCCAACAATGGCCGAGATTAAGACGTAACCTTCGTTTCCAAACTGCTGCTTCTAGAGCTCCGCGTTCCACCGGTTCCATCCGCTTTGACGTCACAGCAGAACTGGTTCAAACCAGTACTGCAAGATCACGTAGTAGCGTGAAGGGTGAGCCTTGGTTGGTGGCTGCTGCTCTTGATGTTCAAGAGGGGGCAGCAGGGGCACTAAGACCTTTTCTATGGCGGTACGGGCGCGACGTTCGACGTCAGCGCGGCTCGTTTCTGCCATTGGTGGAGATTAGGAACATCGACATCTGTGGGGATCCTGATTCAAGCAAGCGCTTGATAGAGATCGTCAACGAATCATTTTCTACTTCAGATGATGCAAAGAGCCTGAAGCAAGACCTCGTGGATGGCAATCTGGCCCCAATAGCCCAACCACTACTATTAGAAGTGGTGCTATCAGACGCAGGAAACACTGTCTTCCCAATGCCGACGCATTCCGGTGTCTCAAAACTTGCTGATCTGTGGCCGGAGAGGCGGGAGGAGATGCTTTCACTAGTGGAGATCACTGTAGACAGGGCCGATCCTATAGGTAAATCGATATTTGACCTTCTTACTGGGGGAACTCAAGAGTCTTTGGTTTGGCTACTTACGTACGCCTCCTTCCCCGTTCGTAAGCGGATAGTGCGAGTAACTCCAAAGCTTTTGCTCGAAGATTGGGCGCTTGATCTGAAAAGCCCAGCGCTGGCTGAATTACTACCGTTGATTCCTGGCGAGCTTGCCGGAGTTGACGCGCTGTTGGCGAAGTTACTCCGTTTAAACGACCATGCCTTGGCAACGGTGGCGTTCGAGCATTTCCCCACCGTTACGGCTGGACAAATTTTATTGGCGACGGGAATCGCAACCAACCGTGTAGCAGACGCTTGGTGGCATAAACTTAAGCAAAGCCCCACAGTAATGTTGCAGTCCGATGTTTTACGCTACGTCGACCGTACGAGCCAGCTTTACGCACTAGCTGAGTTATTTGGGTGGCTGGCTCCAGATGTCGCGGTAGCAGGAGTTTCGTTGTGGATTTCAACTTTCAAGAATGCTTCAAATGATCTTCCTGAAGAAAAATCAGACAGGCTGAATTGTTTTATGATCGCGATGGCGCTCTCCTCTGGAGAAAGCAGCGGAGTAGGCTTAGTTGAAATTCTCTTTGATGTCATCCATGACAGGTTGCTTAAGTCACGGTTATCCGACACCGCGAGAGATATCCTTGAGGACTTGCTACCTGACGTTGGTTGGTTCCGTGGATGGGACATAGCCCTACGCTTTCGGCTAGCAATAGCAAAAGCTTACGTTCGATTCCGATGGCCCCCTCAAAGTTACGCTAAGTTATCCGCTACCCGGAAAGTGCAAATAATGCTTGCCGACGTTGCATTGGATGTTCCGGGAGGGAAACCCTACGCCGAAGCTGTGGGCATCTGAGGCTTGATAATTTATTTATGAGCTTTTAGGCGCGGCTACCCCGAGCGATCAGTCGCCAAGTATTTTGCGAATCGCCCTGGCAAAGCCCACGTCGAACAAGGTCCGCCCACGCTCATTGACAATTTCGCCGTGACTTCCTTCCCTTAGGCCACATTTTTCCAAATGTTCGGGCGATACGGCGTTTACCAAGGCCTCACGCTCAGATGGCGTCAGTTTCGCAGCAAGGGTGAGCACTGCAACAGGTTGCACTGAAGAGGCGCCCGCAATAGTTGCCCCCATTGGACGCCGATCCACAATCACTTGCGTGTTTGCCTTCAGAACGTTGAGTTGTGCCTTAAGCTTGTCCCGCTCGGCGATAATGGTTTGCATGATGGACCGAATGGCTGGATCGTCAATACGCAGTAAATATTCGTGGCTCGCTAGCATCGTTGCCGGCTTAGGCGCGGGCGGGCCAGCGTAGGCCCCCCAGGCTTCGATCAGAACACGATAGTCCATCGACTGTGCGTTATAAAGCACTCGCCCCTTTATGATGTTGCAGGCTTCAGCCAATCTACCGATGGCTGGCAGCGAGAAGTCTCGAGAGTCAATTTCATACTGCTTGCGGCAAAGGTCGTGCATCTTTGACAGGTTTGCGCGCCGGTTCGAGCGCCCGCCCTTTGAGAGCAAAGCTTCCAGTACGGCGTCCGGGTGAATGTCCGTTTTGCCATTCATGTTTTATCTCCCGCTAGGGCCTGATGCATGACAAAGGCCGCCTGGACGCCATTTCTCGTTGGTAGCAGAGAAGATAGGTCCAAGCCAAAGTGTTGGCTGAGGTTCACGCCCGCATCGATCAAATGAATCACTTGCCGTTGGCCAAGTATGGGATTTTCCGAGTTCGTTTTCTGCGCAAGCTGGCGCATGAACGCATTACCGGCGAGCAGTTGCTCCTGTTCGGTTAAAAGCATGAACACGGGTGCCAGTTCCTCACGATAAAGGACAGCATCAAGCAACTGACTGCGACGGAACACTGCCTTGCCCGGCTCTAGGTCGGGGTAAACCTGAACGCTTTCGCACACGCCCGTTAGCTGGAGCAACTCCGACTCCGTCTCTTCAAAGGCTATATGTACATCACCTAACGTTCCTGCGGAAACAAGTTGTGTACCATCGCCAAGAGGCGCATCAAGAGCTGTCTTACAGCGTTCGATAAGACGCCAGCAGGCTACCAAGTCCTCAGCAAGATCGCTGAAGCGTTTTATGCTTTTTTCCCACGCTCGCTCTGCCTGCCGGTATACGTCTATTCGCAAAAATGGGTGGTTTTCTTCCTCTGCATCAGCTTTCTGTTTTTTCAGGTCTTGCAGAGCTTTTTCGTGGGCAATACAGGCATTGCGCGCCTCGTCAAAGTGGTAGGCGATTGTATTGAAGTGGGCAGCCAGTGCAGGCAGATGATGGGGCTCAGTCACGAACCAGCGGCAACGCACGCAATTTCTGCTGCCGCCTGGTACGGGATTATATTTTTTCCAACTAGGTGTACCGACTTGAGGGCCACCGTTGTAGCAGCCGCCCACCGAGTTATTATCTTCGACTTCACTGGTGTTGCCGCCGACCAAGCAGAGTCCGTGGTGCATTGGCATCCAGCCGACTGCGTTACGTGCGGCCGGATGCTGAGGAATAGCTGCGGCAATACTGGACACGCTGTTGCAGATAGCTTTTTTTAAGAGCTCACCATGTTCGGTATCCAGAAGAAAGTTTTGAATGCTCGCTTCTTTATTTGCTTCCAGTCGTTCTACTGCCTTAAGTAATACATCGCTGATATATGTCGCCCCAGGCTTGGTATAATACAAAGTCATTAGTTGGCGGCTGTGGCCTACGAGCTTTTGAAGGATAGGGAACGGCACCTGCCCCTCCAGAGCAAGCGCGGTGATGAGTGAGACTCGCAAGCTATGCAGTGGGAATAGAGTTTTTTTCGATGTTACTTTCCTCTCTTCCAGAAGAGGGAGAAATCTTATGGATTGCCCATTACAATGGGTCTCTCCACGATTAATCAACCGCAGTTCTAGTGCTTCAAGCAGGTTAAACCAAGGTTTATCTAACGAGTCTTGGGTCAATGGAAGATGACGTTCACTCTCCCTCGCCTCCGCCATACGGAACAGAAAGCAAGCATCAGAATAACCAGCCAATTGCAGCTCGCTCTTGGCTTTGATATGACGGCTATCAAGCTTCGCCCAAGATGTACGCTGCAAGATAGGATTGTACTTTTCTTGCCAGTTGCGCAGTTTTTCGAGCCAATAGTACACGTCTTGATGCACTGGACCACCGAATGCCCAGGGAAGCAAATATCCTTTTCCTGGACCGAACTTGCCTCTATCGGCAGTCTTATTGGTGTTGATATAGAGTACCGTCGGAACCCCTTGGCCATCAGAGAGAGGGGCACTGTGGCGGAACACACCCTGTTGAAGTGGTCTACGTTCACTACCCTGTGCGAGTCGGCCAGTGTTCGCCTCCCAAGTCCCCGCAGAATAGCGCAAAGTATCAGCTTCGCCTGAGTCGAGCATACGGATCTGTATGGTTCGGAGCGGCAAGATAAGCTTGACCAACAGTCCCACCCAACGGACCGGGCTCCACATTTCTAAACGCCTTTGGTTGTTTACAAAGCGCTCACGCCACACGCAATCCGGGTCGCTCCGATCAATTTGATCGTCGGCAACTTCGAACCAGGCAGGCCCTCCGGGCCCGCAAAGCCCACCTACTTCGCTAAGCCCACTTTGGGCCCAGCGCCAGTCCGTGAAATTCGGTCCTGAGGCAAGTAGTTGTCTCAACTCCTCGATGTAGCCATAGGGCAGCGGTGAATGCACGCTCTCATCGAGTTTGCGTAGACCAACGAACGATAGCCGGGTCAGAGGATTGTGGAAGCCGGGTGAGACCACCAACTGATCGTTGTGCCCGAGCGCACTGAAATTCCGCAATAGCACGAAGTTTAGAAAAGCGTGGATATAGTTGTTGTATCTAACACCTCTTTCAGAGTCTGGGCACGCTATCTGATAGAAGTCAGGCAAAACTGTGTCTCTCGCCAGAATTATCGCCGGATCGAGCGGCAGATTTTGCTGGATAAGAAAACGTTCCAAGAACACTACCAATCCGTTCAATTTGGAACTTAAGTCGGTCATCTCGCCCTTTAGCCAATCAATAGCCAAGCTGCGCCAGACGGTCAGTTGCGGGTAATCACGCTCCACCCAGCCTAGCGTAGCGTCCGTTTCACGTGTAACCCCGACTATCCTTTTGGAGGACATCGCGAGAGGGCCGGCTACGTTTTTTTTCTTGTCAGCCATGAGAGCTACTCAGTCTTTGAGTTCGATACCGGGCAACAACGCGTCAGAAATTGATAATGTCACTGTGTGTTTCTCCCGCAGCAGATGCGCTGCTGTTTCCAGTGCCGCATGGACCTCACGCTTGTTCGCCTGTGTGTAGACATCTTGGCTGTCCAGCGAGGCGTGATGCATGAAGCGGCGTATGAGAGCTTTGTCTATTCCGGCATTGTTCAGTCGGCGACCATAGGCGTGACGGTGACCATGTGGCGTAGTCCCTAGTGCCTTCCCGACTGTGAGACCAATGCGGCTGCAGGCGGCAGCATGCGCCTTGTTGTACTGGGTGAGCGTGTACATAGCACCAACCGGCTCGCGACTAAGGTTAATGAACGCGAAGGGGTGGTCGCGCTCGACATGCACCACTTGTTCTAGGTAGCAGTGCCAAAGGCTCAGAAACCACTCGCCATACTCAGGCAGGAACCAATACGCCTCCTTGTAGTAGCGGCCATCATGCGTACCACCTTTCCAGCCAGCATGACGACTGCTCATCAGGTCAGTGCGGGGAGCGAGACCAAACTGATGGGCAAGGTAATCCGCTCGATTACCGTTACGTGATCGCCCCCGCTCATCTCGCCAATCCCCAGGTGCGGCTCCGTAGGTAGGATGGTGGATGAGGACCTTCGCCTTACTCTGGACCGCGGGATCCGGGATCACGTCCGGAATATAAAGATGAAGAGGCTCCGATTCGCGGAAGCCTGCACCGTGGAGCAATAAGGTGATGAGCATTCCGCGATAGTCGTAGCGTCCGCCAACGCGGAACCCCTTGTACAATAGTTCCTCAAAGCGCTCGTCCGGGAAAGCTGGCGGTTCGGTTTTTTCGACTTTGGGCAGAAGTCTGCTTCGCACACGGTGTCCGGTCTCGAGGGGGGATGCGTTTGACGCCCAAGTGTAGCCAAGAAAAGCCCTACTACGTCGGTGCTGGTAAGCCGCCTCTTCAACCTGACGATCGAAGGTGTCGCCCGCATATCGTGGATTCACCCTTGCTGCCTCGGGGCACATCTCGCCGAACCAGTCGAAGAAGTCAGTAAGGTGAGTGATGATGTGCGAAGCATCTTGAGGAGATCGCGGAGCCCAGCAAAGTTCGCTTGGATCTAGACCCGTCTCCCGGTCGAATGTCCCTGTGTATAGGCGCTGAGCGAAATTTTGAAAGAACCTGTAGGTGTCGCGTTTTTCGGGATTAATTTGTAGGTATTCGAGAAAAATCCGAACTGAGCGGGCCACCTTGGTCATCCACGCCAGGCTGCGGTCGTGGCTGCGATAAAGGCAATAGTCGAGCAACGGAGCCAACACTCCACCAGGCGTGAGAAGCGCCGGAAGTTCCGTGTAGACGCCTGTGGCATCTGTATAGACGCGCGCTTTGACTGTCACAAACATGAGACCTCCCCCTATTTGCAAATTGTGCCTGTCACCCTCCCCATTCTTGACCCTCTTCAATAACCTGATGCGCCTCGCTGACCACAATGAGCGCTTTGCCGCGATGCATCAAACAGAAACTAGATACCCGTTCAGAGTCGACACCAACTGCGGACATTGTCTCGGCAATCGTGCCAATCCAAACATAGCGGTAGGTTTCGAGGCACGCCAGATAGTATCCGGTAGACATGGTGCTGCTCCAATCAATGGGGTCGTGTGATACGAGCCAATCAGAATGCAGACGCTATCAACAATTGGAATGGGTATGACGGATATTGCGGCCAGCGATGTTGAGGCTAAATCCGGCTCGCCATTTGTGTGTGCAATGAGTAGGTAGGTTTCCACTTTTCATGGTGCTTTTGAGTTACATCGGACTGAGCTGTGCCTACATACCATGCTAGATCAAGGTATGGCTTTTGCTTTCACAGAGCAAAAAAATACCCCTGGAGGGGGGTTTTGATGTAGAAAACAATTAAAAGGCCCTAACTATGTATTCCCAAACGGGGGGAATATACTTGTGTCGGGGCCTGTTCTATTTCAGGCTGAAACAGGATGATCAGGCCAAAAAAATGTGGGAGCTGGCTTGCCTGCGATGCTGGCACCTCGGTCATTCAGTTGCACCGAGGTGATGCTATCGCAGGCAAGCCAGCTCCCACATTAGGATGGGCGGTGCTTAGAAGTTACTCAGCGTCCAAGTGCATTGGAGTGATCACCCGGCCATCTTTCTCGGCCTGCCCCAACTGCGCATCAATGAAGTACACGCGGTCATCTTCCAACTGGCCCTTGTCTACCAGGTAATCCTTGATCGTGCTGGCTCGGTCCTGCCCCAACTGGCGCAGTAGCACGTCACTGCCACTCCAGAACTTAATCACACCGTCCTTGAGCTTCGCCGAGCGCTCATCGCTGCCCAGGTCTTTCCATTCGGCCGGGGGTTGCTGTTTGAGGCGGGTGCGGTAGATGCCTTCCAGCAATGGTGCTTTTTCCTTCTCCGGCACCTCAAGCAACGAGGCCTGGGCCGGGACTTTGTCGCCACGGCGCTGGAGGATCTTGTAATAGTTGTATTGGTATTCACGTTCCAGTCGCTGTGCGGCCAGGAACGGCCCGTCGCTGCTGGCGGCGGCTGTGCCTTCAATTTCCAGACGCAGGGCAGGGCGTTCTTTCAGCGCCTTGGCCAGGGTGTTCAGGGCGCCTTCGGCGTCTTTGTTCAGTTCACTGGAGCCTGCGGCGAACGACACATTGCCCAAGTCTTCAGAGCCGCCACCAGTGACCAGCCCACCAATGAACTTGAAGGGCGCGGTTGCCGCGCGCACCACGAGGTTGCGCAGGGTCTGCCATACAATCGGCATCACGCTGAATTGCGGGTTGTTCAGGTCGCCGCTTACCGGCAGTTCGATGGAGATCTTGCCGTCGGAGTCCTTGAGCAGGGCGACAGCCAGGCGAATCGGTAAGTCGACGGCATCAGAGCTGTCGACTTTTTCACCCAACTGCAGTTGCTCGACCACCACTTTGTTTTCAGCCTTCAATTGGCCTTTGGTGATCACGTAGTGCAGATCGAGATTCAGGCGGCCCTTGCGGATGCGGAAGCCTGCGAATTTACCTGAGTAAGGCGTCAGGTTGGTCAGCTCGACACGCTTGAAGCTGGTGGCGATGTCCAGCGCGGCCATCGGATCAAACGGGTTCACGCTGCCTTTGATCGTCACTGGCGCGTAACGGTCCACCTTGCCTTTGATATCGACGCTGGCCGGTTTGGCCTGGCGACTGTCGATGGTGCCAATCTGGCCGTTGAGCTGTTGAATCGCGGTGGCAAAGTTGGGGGTGAGGCTGAAGTCGGCAAAGTTGGCCGAACCGTCGTTGATCGCGATCTGCCCGATATGAATGCCCAGGGGCTTGTCGTTACTGGCGGCAGGTTTGGCTGCCGACTTGCTGCCGCTGTCGGCCGGCTGCGGAATCAGCAGGTCGTCGATGTTAGTGGTGCGATCTTCGTTGATCATGAAGCGCGCATACGGCTGCAACAGATTGACCTTGTCGATCGACAGGCTTTGGCCGTGCTGGTAGTTCAGGCCTTCCAACACCAGGCGCTGCCATTTGAGGAAGTCGCGGGTCTTCAGGGTGTCCAGGGTATGCAACTGGTCAACCTGGGCGCGGCCGGTGACCTGGAGGGCCAATGGCTCGGTGCTTTTGAGGTTTACGTCCAGGTTGCTGCCCAGCATGCCGCTGCGCAATTCCAGGCGAATAAACGGGCTGATATAGGCCTGGGCGACCCGCAGGTCGATGTCCTGGGTGTTCACTTTCAGCTTGGCACTGACCGGGTTGAGGTTAACCTCGCCGGTTGCCTGGATCTTGCCTTGCTTACCCAGGCCGGTGTCGACCTTCAAGGCGAAGGGGCTCTGATTGAGGCTGTCGAAGTTCTGTACGTCGACATTCAACGGGCCCAGTTCCAGCGCGACCGCAGGTTTAGCCTGGCGGTCGGCCAGGTGCACCTGATAGTTACGCAGTTGCACGTCCTTGAGCAGCACTTGCCACGGCTTGCTCGGGGCCGCCGGTTGTGCCGACGGCGCGTCGGCAGCGGTTGGTTCCGGAGTCTTGGCCGGTTTGCTCGGTTGGCTGGCGAACAGCTTCTGCCAATCCAGTTGACCATCGGCCTCACGGGCGGCCCAGGTTTCCAGCTTGTTGCTGCGGATCTTGCCGACAATGACCTGCTGCTTGGCCAGGTCTACCGTGGTTTCGCTGACGTCCAGGCGCTCCAGGCGTGCCAGTGGCCGACCATCGGGGGCCTTGATCGCAAAGGGGGCGATGCTGGCGGCGGTGTTGGTCAGGTTCAGCTCGGTCTCTTTGGCCAGGCTGAATTTGTAGTCAGTGCTGAAGTTGAGCACCCCGTCTTCCAGCACCAGTGGCAGGGCGTCACGCACATACGGCCACCAGGCTTTCATCTTGCCGTCGGTAACCTTCAAGGTGCCTTCGGAGGTGATCGGTACCAGGCTGAAGTTGCCTTTCCAGTCGATCTGCCCGCCTTCGGGGCCGGCAGCAACCAGGGTCATGTCGGCATTGTCGTCGGGCAAGGTGCTGAGGTTTTTCAGCTCGAAGTCGAGTTCGTCGTAGAGGAATTCGATGGGCTCGCTGGGGCGCAGGTCCTGGAAATGCAGGTTACCACCGGCCAGCTTGATGCTGTCGATACGCAGTGGGAACGGCTTGGCATCGGGATCGTCCGGGGTTGGCTCGCTCGGTGGCAGTTTGAACAACTGCGCCAGGTTCAGTTGGCCGGACTTGTCGAACAGCAGTTCGGTCTTGGGCTTGTCCAGTTGCACGTCGGCCAGGTGCAGGGCGCGGGTCCAGAGGCTGTCGATCTGCAGGTTGGCGTAGAGGCGTTCGAAACCTACTTGCTCTTTGCCTGGCTCACCGATCTTCAGGCCCCACAGCGTCAGTTCCAGGCTGAAGGGGTTGAGCTCGATGCGCTCGATTCGCGACGGCACCGTGGCGTAATTGGCCAACTGTTGGTTGGCAATGCGAAGGGCGATGCCGGGTAATATCAGAAAGCCCAGCAAGCTGTACAAAGCAAGGGCGGTCAACAAGGCGCCTACGGCGCGGATCAATCCTTTGGGCATGGGTGAACGCCATCTATGTCGAACGAGAGTGCCTTGGAGTATGGCACGGGAATTCGGTTCCGAAGAACCGTGGGCGCTGGGAAACTTCCTACAAATGCAGGATCAGCGTCTTCAGCGGAGGCTGTTGGTCCCTGGAGGGAAAGTCGGCTCCGGGTGTCATAACCTGCCATTCGCGCACCGGGCGCCCGGCTTTTTCTGCGCAGCGCAGCACCTGTTCACGCCAGTCCTCCATGCTGACCTTTGCCAGGTTGTTGCAGCAAATCAGCACGCCATTGTCGGCGGTGGCCAGCAGTGCGGGTTTGAGCAGGCTTTGATAGTCGCGCAACAGGTCGACAGTGCCGAAAGCGCTCTTGGCCCAAGCGGGAGGATCGAGCAGTATCAGGTCGTACTGGCGCTGCTCCAGGCGTGGATAGCTCGGCAGTTTCTGCCCGCGACGCTGGGTGATCGGCAGGCCCGCCAGTTGGCGAATGGCCGGGAAGTAATCGGACTGTACAAACTCCATGCTCGGCAACTGCGGGTTGAGCTGGCCGTTTTCACGCCCTACTGCCAGGTTGCCCTCGGCAAAATCCAGGTTGCACACCTCGCGTGCGCCGCCCGCTGCCGCGCTCAAACCTACACCGCAGGTATAGGCGAACAGGTTCAGCACGCTTTTGCCGGCGCTGTGGTCCTTGACCCAGCCCCGGGTGTTGCGCAGGTCGAGGAACAGCAGTGGGTCTTGCCCGGCGTGGCGCCCACGCACACGGTAGTTGAGGCCCCACTCGTGGCCGACCAGGTCTTCCAATGCGCCAGGCTCCGCGCGGTACACCGTGTCTTCGCGGTCGATGCGCGAGTTGCCGCGGGCACGGTCGTTGTACACCAGCAACAATTCCAGGCCCATGTATTGGTTGATCAGTTGGTGCAGGTCCAGCAGGTCCGCGGTTTCCAGGGACTGGTGGAAGCTTTGTACCAGCAATTGCGGACCGTAGCGGTCGATGGTCAAGCCGCCGGCGCCTTCCTGGCTGCCGTGAAACAGCCGATAGCAGTCCGTACCCTGGGCGTGCAGCGTGTTGATCAGGTCTTGGCGGTGATCGAGGGCGGCGCGCAGCGCCTGATTCAAGGGAGTCATGGAGCGCGCCTTGCTGGTAGATGAATAAGAAAAATGGGGCGCGAAGTTTAACAGCTAACCCCGGCCTGCACAGGCCGGGGATAATCCTGGCGCTATCGGTTGAGGCGTTTGTCGATCAAACCGCCCACCACGCTGGGGTCGGCCAGGGTCGAGGTGTCGCCCAGGCTGTCCAGTTCGTTACAGGCGATCTTGCGCAAGATGCGCCGCATGATCTTGCCGGAGCGGGTTTTCGGCAGGGCAGGGGCCCATTGGATCAATTCCGGTTTGGCGAAGCTGCCAATCTCCTTGCTGACCAACTCCAGCAGGTGCTTTTTCAACGCGTCGCTGGGTTCGACGCCATTCATGGGGGTGACAAAGGCGTAGATGCCCTGGCCCTTGACGTCGTGGGGGTAGCCCACCACGGCGGCTTCGGCGACCTGATCATGCAGCACCAGCGCACTTTCCACCTCGGCGGTGCCGATGCGATGGCCGGACACGTTGATCACATCGTCGATCCGCCCGGTGATCCAGTAGTCGCCGTCTTCATCGCGCCGTGCGCCATCCCCGGTGAAGTAGTAGCCGGGGTAGGGCTTGAAGTAGGTGTCGATCATGCGCTGCGGGTCGCCGTAGACGCTGCGAATCTGCCCCGGCCAGCTTGATCTGATGGCGAGTACACCACTGCCGGCGCCACTGATTTCCTTGCCCTGTTCATCGAGCAACACCGGTTGTACGCCGAACATGGGCTGTGTCGCGCAGCCCGGTTTGATGCGCTGGGCGCTGACCAGCGGGCTGAGCATGATGCCGCCGGTTTCGGTCTGCCACCAGGTATCGACAATCGGGCAGCGCTGTTCGCCGACGGCGTTGAAATACCAGTCCCAGGCTTCCGGATTGATCGGCTCGCCCACGCTGCCCAGCAGGCGCAGGCTGGCGCGGGATGTACTCTGCAGCGGGCCGTGACCTTCTCGCATCAGCGCGCGCAGGGCGGTGGGTGCTGTGTAGAAGATATTTACCTGGTGTTTATCGATGACCTGCCAGAAGCGCGAACTGTCCGGATAACTCGGCACGCCTTCGAACATCAGCGAGGTGGCGCCATTGGCCAGCGGGCCGTAGACGATATAGCTGTGGCCGGTGACCCAGCCCACGTCGGCGGTGCACCAGAACACTTCGCCTTCCTGGTAATCGAGCACGTACTTGAAGGTCATCGCCGCTTGCAGCAGGTAGCCAGCGGTGGTGTGCAACACGCCTTTGGGTTTGCCGGTGCTGCCGGAGGTATAGAGGATGAACAGCGGGTCTTCGGCGTCCATCGGCTCGGGTGGGCAGTTGTCGCTGGCGGCGTCCAGGGCAGCTTGGTACTTGAGGTCGCGGCCCTCGTGCCAATTCACGCCCGCCCCGGTGCGCTCCACCACCAGTACCGTGCTGACGTTTGGACAGCTGGCCAGGGCTTTGTCGACGTTCTGTTTCAACGCCACGGGCTTGCCACCGCGTACGCCCTCGTCGGCGGTGATCACGGTGCGGCAATCAGCGTCGAGGATGCGGTCGCGCAGGGCGTCAGGAGAGAAACCACCAAACACCACCGAGTGCACTGCGCCAATTCGCGTGCAGGCCAGCATGGCGTAGGCCGCCTCGGGGATCATCGGCATGTAGATGCAAACGCGATCACCTTTGTTCACGCCACGGCTTTTCAACACATTGGCCAGGCGGCTGACGTTTTGGTGCAGTTGACGGTAAGTAATCGTGCAGGATTTTGACGGATCATCGCCTTCCCAGATGAAGGCCGGCTGATCGGCGCGTTGCGCCAGGTGCCGGTCGATGCAGTTGTAGCTGACGTTCAACTGGCCACCGGCAAACCATTGGGCGGCACCGGTGTGGATGTCTGACTGCTGGACGTTGTGCCAGGGTTTTATCCAGTCGAGAAAACCCTTGGCCTGTTCGGCCCAGAAGGTGTCTGGCTGGTCGATGGATTGGCGATAGAGGCGCTGGTAGTCCTCTTGACTGAGTTGCGCAGCCCGGCGGACGGCATCGGCGGTGGGAAAGGTGCTGATATCGAACATGAGCGCTCCTTATTCTTGTTTTTGCGACAAGTCATAAAGATGCACCCTGGGGCGGGAGGGTTCAAGGCCAACGTCCAAACGCACGTTGGCCTTGAATGAACGGCTTCAGCCGCGGTGACGACCACGGAAGTAGTTGATCAAGCCCTGGGTCGAAGCATCTTCGGCCAAGGTTTCTTCGGCGCCGGTCAGGCGGTTGTACACGCCTTTGCCCAACTCCTTGCCCAGTTCAACACCCCATTGGTCGAAGGCGTTGATGCCCCACACCACGCTCTGCACGAACACCTTGTGTTCATACATAGCCACCAGTGCGCCAAGGCGACGCGGGCTGATGCGCTCGACCACCAGGGTGTTGCTCGGACGGTTACCCGGGATCACCTTGTGCGGTGCCAGCTTCTGTACTTCGGCTTCCGGCAGGCCCTTCTCACGCAGCTCGGTTTCGGCCTCGCTGCGGGTCTTGCCGAGCATCAGCGCCTGGCTCTGGGACAGGCAGTTGGCGTACAGCCACTGGTGATGATCAGAGACCGGGTTGAAGCTGACGATCGGCACGATGAAGTCGGCCGGGATCAATTGAGTCCCTTGGTGCAGCAACTGGTGGTAAGCGTGCTGGCCGTTGCAGCCTACGCCGCCCCAGATCACCGGGCCGGTATCGGTGGACACTGGCGTGCCGTCCTGGCGCACGCTCTTGCCATTGGATTCCATGTCCAACTGCTGCAAATGCTTGGTGATGTTACGCAGGTAATGGTCGTACGGCAGGATCGCATGGCTCTGCGCACCCCAGAAGTTGCCGTACCACACCCCCAGCAAGCCCAGCAGCACGGGCATGTTGGCTTCGAACGGCGCGTTCAGGAAGTGCTGATCCATGGTGTAGGCACCCGACAGCAGTTCCTTGAAGTTGGACATGCCGATAGCCAGGGCAATTGGCAAGCCGATGGCAGACCACAGCGAGTAGCGCCCACCGACCCAGTCCCACATTGGGAAGATGTTTTCTTCGCGAATACCGAAAGCCACGGCCGCGGCATTGTTGCTCGAGACGGCGATGAAGTGGCGATACAGCTCGGCTTCCGAGCCCCCCTGGGCCAGGTACCAGGCGCGGGCGGCCTGGGCGTTTTTCAGGGTTTCCAGGGTGTTGAAGGATTTGGACGAGACGATAAACAGCGTGGTCTCGGCGCGCAGCTTCATGGTCAGTTCGTGGAACTCGCTGCCGTCGATGTTCGCCAGGTAGTGGCAACGCACGCCTTTATGGGCGTAGGACAGCAAGGCCTCCGAGACCAGTTCCGGGCCGAGGAATGAGCCACCGATACCGATGTTCACCACGTCGGTGATCGGCTTCTCGGTGTAGCCGCGCCACAGGCCGTCGTGGATACGGCCGACCAGGTCAGTGATCTGGTTCAGCACCTTGTGCACGTCCGGCATGATGTTCACGCCGTTGACCGACAGCTTGTCGCCCACCGGGCGGCGCAGGGCGGTGTGCAGGGCAGGGCGGCCCTCGGAGGAGTTGACCGGTTCGCCAGCGTACTGCGCGTCGATCGCCGCCTTGAGATTGACTTCCTTGGCCAGGCCCACCAACAGGTCGCGGGTTTCGCTGGTGATCAGGTTTTTCGAGTAATCGAGGAAAAGTCCGCAGCTGCTCAAGGTGAACTGGGAAAAACGCTGAGGATCGGCATTGAACGCCTCGCGCATGCTGAAATCCTGCATGGCTTGGCGATGTTGAACAAGCGCTTGCCAGGCGGGCAGCGCGGTAACGTCATGAGGGGTGCGGTAGTACGCCATCGCTGCGGGTTTCCTTTTATTACGGGGACTGCCTTTAGGACATTTCAAAGCCCGGAACATCCAGTCTTATCGCAAGGATTGGGTTCCAGACAGCGCTAACCATAGCGCAGGGCAGTTACATTAAACCTAGCGTGTGGATATGTCTTGGCTTTGTCTGCGCTGTGGCCGGTACTTTTTTATACCGGCACAGCCGTCGGGGCAACAGGTTGAGGGGAAAGCGGGCGTCAGGCGAGGTTCAGGTGCAGGTTATCGATGAGGCGCGTTGCCCCCAGATAAGCGGCGACCAGGATCACCACATCACGATCTTCAGCCGTGGCCGGGCGCAGATGCACGCCTTGGCGCACTTCCAGGTAGTCCATGCGCAGCCCTGCGGCTTCAATCTGCTGGATGTGCTCGGCGCGAAGCCTGGCAAAATCGTGATTGCCGCCTTGGATGGCCGTGGCGATCTGGCTGAGCGCGCGGTACAGCACTGGCGCGACCGCCCGTTGCTCCTCGGAGAGGTAACCGTTGCGTGATGACAGCGCGAGGCCGTCCTCGGCGCGCACGGTGGGCTCGCCGATGATCTGGATCGGCATGTTCAGGTCGCGAACCATGGCGCGGATCACCGCCAACTGCTGGTAGTCCTTCTGGCCAAATACGGCCATGTCCGGCTGGACCATGTTGAACAGCTTGCTGACCACAGTGGCCACCCCTTCAAAGTGCCCTGGGCGGCTGGCGCCGCACAAGCCTTCGGACAGCTGAGGCACGCTGACGCGGGTCTGGCCGTTCATGCCGTCGGGGTAAATTTCCTCGACCGTGGGCGCGAACAGCAGGTTGCAGCCGGCCTGCAGGAGCTTTTCCTGGTCGGCGGCCAATGTGCGCGGGTATTTGTCCAGGTCTTCGCCAGCACCGAATTGCAGTGGATTGACGAAAATGCTCGCCACCACGAAATCCGCTTGCTGCGCGGCCTTGGTCACCAGGGTGGCGTGGCCGCTGTGCAGGTTGCCCATGGTGGGTACAAAGCCGATGCGCTTGCCGGCGCTGCGGGCGTGGGTTACGGCAGCCCGCAGTTCGCGGACGGTTTTAACGGTGTTCATGCCGAGAATCCGTGTTCAACGCCTGGGAACGTCACGTTTTTGACTTCGCTGACGTAGGCGCTCAAGGCGGCGTGGATGCTGTCCTGGCCAGCCATGAAGTTCTTCACGAACTTCGGCACGTGGCCGGTGATCGACAGGCCGAGCATGTCGTGCAGGACCAGCACTTGGCCGTCGGTGGCGGAACCGGCGCCAATCCCGATCACGGGCACTTTGACGGCCTGGGTGATTTCGGCAGCCAGTTCGCTAGGCACGCACTCCAGCAGAATCATCGCTGCACCGGCCTGTTCCAGGGCGATGGCATCGGCGCGCATCTGGCGGGCCTGGGCTTCATTGCGGCCCTGCACTTTGTAGCCACCGAGGATATTCACCGACTGCGGTGTCAGGCCCATGTGTGCGCACACTGGCACGCCGCGCTCGGCCAGCAGCCGGATCGACTCGGCCAGCCACACGGCACCTTCGACTTTGATCATGTGCGCGCCGGCCTGCATCAGCTTGCCGGCGTTCAGGAAGGTTTGCTCAAGGGTGGCGTAACCCATGAACGGCAGGTCCGCGATGATAAAGGCGCCATCGTTGCCACGCTTGACGCTGGCGGTGTGGTAGGCGAGTTCATCGGTGGTCACAGGCAGCGTGCTGTCATTCCCTTGAAGAACCATGCCCAGGGAGTCGCCTACCAGCAGCACTTCGACTCCAGCCTGGCAGCTGGCGTGGGCGAAAGTGGCGTCATAGCAGGTCAGCATGGTGATTTTTTCACCTTTGAGCTTGAGGCTCTGCAAGGTGGTCAGGGTAATGTCTGGCATGAAAGGGTCCTCGTTCAGGCGCTTGGAAACAGCGAGTAACGCGCGTGAGTCTTCGTTTATACAGGCGCACTGTCTTGAAAGCAGTGCTTATATGGCCTGGATTGCGCCCTGTCGCGCCGGGTTGGCGGCAGCGGGACGCCTATAGTCGTGAGGAGGACACGGGAAGTCAATTGGATGTGTTACCGCATTGTTACGATGGCGGTGTTACCGCTGTTACTGACGCGATTCAGCAAGATGGGCACAGGTTGGGGGCGCACTGAATATCTGATGTGGGAGCTGGCTTGCCTGCGATGGCATCACCTCGGTGTGGCTGATACACCGTGTCGCTAGCATCGCAGGCAAGCCAACTCCCACATTGACCGAGTCATTCTTGAGGGAGGCGTTCCAGGCCGACGAACGGGCAGGCGGTGAGCAGGTCGCTCAAACGCTGGCCGTCAGGTAGCTGCAGGTCGGCAGGCGCCAACTCAGCCAACGGATACAGCACAAACGCGCGCAGATGCATCTGGTAGTGCGGCACCTTGAGGCGCGGCTCGTCGATCAGGCGATCACCGAACAGCAGGATATCCAGGTCCAAGGTGCGCGGGCCCCAGCGTTCCAGGCGTTCGCGGCCCTGATCGTTCTCGATGGCTTGCAGCGCATCAAGCAGGTCCAATGGCGCCAGGTGACTGTCCAGAGCCGCAACGGCGTTGGTGTAGCGCGGTTGGCCTGGCAGCAACGAGTCGCTTTGATAGAAGGCGGACACACCGGCGAGGTGGGTGCCAGGCAGTTGCGCCAGCGCCTCGACCGCGCTGCGCAATTGTTGTTGCGGGGCAGCCAGGTTGCTGCCCATGCCGATGTAGATACGTTCCACGTTTATTCGCCCGCAGCGCCCGACGCATCGGCACTGCTGCGTTTACGCTTGGTGCCGCTACGGCGACGCTTTTTCGGCCCTTCGCCGGCGCTATCGCCTTTGCTGCCCAACTCGCGAATCATTTCGCGGCGCTGGCTGTCATTGGCGTCCTGATAATCGGTCCACCATTCGCCCAGGCCATCGGTCTGCTCGCCCGCGCTTTCACGTAGCAGCAGGAAGTCGTAGCCGGCACGGAAACGCGGGTTGTCCAGCAACAGATCGGCGCGTTTGCCGCTGCGGCGTGGCAGGCGCTCCTGCATGTCCCAGATTTCGCGGATCGGCATGGTGAAACGTTTGGGGATGGCGATGCGTTGGCACTGTTCGGCGATCAGCTCGTGAGCCGCTTCCTGCATGGCTGGGATCGGCGGCATGCCACGGTCCTGCAGGCGCAGTACGCGTTTGGGCAGGGCCGGCCACAACAAGGCGGCAAACAGGAATGCCGGGGTCACCGGTTTGTTCTGCTTGATGCGCAGGTCGGTGTTGATCAAGGCTTCGCTGATCAAGGTGTGGGTGTACGTCGGGTTGTACTCCAAGGCCTCGGCGCTGGCCGGGAACAGGGGGTCGAACAACTGCAGGTCCACCAGCATTTCAAAGGTGTCGGCGGCGTAGCCCGAAAGGAACAGCTTGAGCACTTCTTCAAACAGGCGTGCCGAGGGGATTTCCCGCAGCATCGGCGCCAGTTCGCGAATCGGCGCGGCGGTGTGTTTTTCGATGCCGAAGTTGAGCTTGGCGGCGAATCGCACGGCACGCAGCATGCGCACCGGGTCTTCCTGGTAGCGCTGCGTTGGGTCGCCGATCAGCCGGATCAGGTTGTTGCGAATGTCGTGTACGCCGTTGGCGTAATCGAGGATGCGCTCGCTGACCGGGTCGTAATACAAGGCGTTGATGGTGAAGTCGCGACGTTGCGCGTCCTCTTCCAGAGTGCCATACACGTTATCGCGCAGGATGCGCCCGCTTTCGTTACGGGAAGACTGGTTAGTGTCCTCCTCTTCATCGTTTTGCGGGTGACCGGCGCGGAAGGTCGCGACCTCGATGATTTCGCGACCAAAGTGGATATGCACCAGCTTGAAGCGCCGGCCGATGATTCGTGCATTACGAAACTCGGCGCGCACTTGTTCAGGCGTGGCGCTGGTGGCGACGTCGAAATCCTTGGGCGTGATGTTGAGCAACATGTCGCGTACGCAACCACCCACCAGGTAGGCCTGGTAGCCGGCGTTCTGCAAACGTTCGACGATGTTCACTGCATAACGGCTGAATTGAGCGCGCTGCAGCGAATGCTGGCTGCTATTGAGCACTTCAGGCGTGCTGCGTTTGTGTTGCGTTCGACGCAAGGGAGAACGGAATGACTGGAACAACTTCTTCAGCATGGGATGCACTGTTTGAAGGAATGTTCGGCCATAACGAAGAATGACCGCATGATGGGCGGGGATTCTAGCATTTAGTCAGGGGATGGTGTAGGAACAAGCTAAAGGCATTGCGCCATAAGCGTTTGCAGGTCAAATCCCGGAAACTACAAGGGGAGCCGAAGCTCCCCCAGAAGTAGTTGCGTGCTCTATTTTTATTATTGATGTCGGGCTTCTTGTTTTTGTTGATCGCCCTCGCCACGAAGCTTCACCTTCATGACACTCCCAATCGGGAGCCAAGAGCAAACGGATTGCTTTGGTCGCTGTGTTGCTGATCTACGATCCAACCAGTTCAGGCTCTGCCTTAGGGCAGTTTTTGTTGTTCTCGGCCTGGTTGCGGGGCAAGCCCCAAATGCAACGCCTCTCCAAAAGAATCAGTTAGCTGCGCCTCCGCCGTGTTGTTTTTGTTATGCGTGAGTCGATTCGTCTTATTTTTATTGTCTTGTACAAAGCTTGTTATTGTTTTTGTACTAAGCATATAGCAGGGTGCGTGCCAACTTTTGCGCCGTCCAGCAAAACCGGGGGGTTGGGCTGGTTTGGCCAGATTGAGGGCCAAAAAAAAGCCGGGGCTTCGTTACCGTAAGCCCCGGCTTTTGTTACGTGAAAAGTCAGCGGTAACAGTTTTTTCACATCAGCAGGTGTTACCTGTGGGGCTGCACCCTCAGCTTTCGCTGGCCACCCCGGTCTTGCGCCGCGGAATGCCCAGGCGCTGACGCCGTTCCCACAGGCATTTGCGACTCACGCCCAGCTTGCGTGCCAGCTCTGTCTCGGTCATATGGTCCTGATGCTCGAGCACGAAGTGCTGGAAGTAGTCTTCCAGTGACAAATCTTCCGTCGGCTCATGGCTGGTATTGCTACCGCCGCCCTGCTGCGGGGCCAGGCCAATGAAGTCGTCGTCATCCAGGTCGCTGAGCTCAATGTCGATGCCCAGCAACTCGGCCGAGATCTCCGGGCTCTCCGACAGAATCACGGCACGCTCGACGGCGTTCTCCAGCTCACGCACGTTCCCTGGCCACGAGTAGTGACGGATCGCCTGTTCGGCGTCCGCGGCAAACTTCAGGTCGGTGCGGTCAATGCGTGCGCCTTGGCGCAACAGGAACGCGTTGGCGATTTCGTTGACGTCGGCGCCACGCTCGCGCAGGGCCGGCAGTTTGAGCGCGATGACATGCAGGCGGTAATACAAGTCCTCACGGAACTGGCCGATCTTGGCCAGGCTCTTCAGGTCTCGGTGTGTCGCCGCGATCAATCGAACATCGACCTTCTGCGATTGCACCGAGCCGACCCGGCGAATTTCGCCTTCCTGCAGCACGCGCAGCAAACGCGCCTGTGCTTCCAGGGGCAACTCGCCAATTTCATCAAGGAACAAGGTGCCGCCGTCCGCGGCCTCCACCAGGCCCGCACGCCCGGCGCTCGCACCGGTGAACGCACCTTTCTCGTGGCCGAACAGCTCGGACTCGATCAGGGATTCGGGGATCGCCGCGCAGTTCACCGAGATCATCGGCGCCTTGGCGCGCTTGGACAGGTTGTGCAGGGCGCGGGCCACCAGCTCTTTGCCGGTGCCCGACTCGCCCTGGATCAATACATTGGAGTCAGTCGGCGCCACCTTGCGGATCTTGCTGTACAAGTCCTGCATCGGAGGGCAGGAGCCGATAATGCCGATCTCGCCATTGCTGTTGTTGGCACCTGGTTTTTCGGCGCCGCTGGTCTTGCCGGTGGGGCGTGGCTCGGCAGGCGCGCTGCTGGCCGACACACGGTCACGCAGGATGCGGGCCACGGCCTGGAGCATCTCGTCGTGATCGAAAGGCTTGGCGATGTAATCCACCGCGCCCATCTTCATCGAGTCCACCGCCGAGCGCAGGCTGGCGTAGCTGGTCATGATCAGCACCGGGGTGCCCTGGCCCAGCTTGATCAGCTCGGTGCCCGGGGCGCCTGGCAGGCGCAGGTCACTGACAATCAGGTCGAACGTGGGAATGCTGAATCGCTCTTGGGCTTCCTGCACCGAGCCGGCTTCGCTGACCTGGTACTGATTACGTTCAAGCAGGCGACGCAAGGCAGAGCGGATAATGGTTTCGTCTTCGACGATCAAAATGTGCGGCATTGATTCAATTCTCTCGACGGTCTCAGTTCACAGCGGACGTCGCTTCGACATGACGCGGCAAGGTCACCCGGATACGGGTGCCGCGTTGGCTTTGTGTGTCAGCCGGGCTGTCGATGGTGATTTGTCCATAATGCTCTTCAACGATGGAATAGACCAGTGCAAGGCCCAGACCGGTACCTTCACCGGGGTCCTTGGTGGTGAAGAAGGGTTCGAACAATCGGTCCATGATGTTCTGTGGGATGCCGCTGCCTTCGTCTTCCACGATCAGGTCGACCGTGTGCTCGAAAGCCTCGCTCTTGACGCGTACAGCACTGCCGGCCGGCGACGCGTCGCGGGCGTTGGACAGCAGGTTGATCAGCACCTGGGCCAGGCGTTGTGAGTCGCCATCGACCCAATGGTCCGGGTCGCACAGGTTAAAGAACTGTACTTCGAAATTGCGCCGGTTCAAGGCCAACAGCCCAATGGCATCCTGGGCCACTTCGGCCAGGCACACCGCTTCGTCCTGATTCTGATGGGCGCCGGAGTGGGCAAAGCTCATCAGCGACTGGACGATGCGTGAAACCCGCTTGGTCTGTTCAAGGATTTGCCCGCTGATTTCGGTGATTTCCCCGTCTTCTTCACGCTCTTCCCGCAGGTTTTGCGCCAGGCAGGCGATACCGGTGATCGGGTTACCGATTTCATGAGCCACGCCGGCCGCCAGGCGCCCAATGCTGGCCAGGCGTTCGGAGTGCACCAGCTTGTCTTCGAGCATCTGTGTATCGGTCAAATCTTCTACCAGCAGCACCAGGCCGCTGTTGCCCGGCGCCAGGGGCTCGTCGATGGCCGCTTTGTGCAAGTTGAGCCAGCGGGTCTGGCCGTCGAGGGCCAAGTGCTGTTTGTGCAAGTGCTCGTCTGGCAGGTTGATGAAACCCTGCAGCAGCTCTTTCCAGGGATCGCCCAGAGTATTGAGGCGCGAACCCACCACCCGCTGGGCGGCGATGCCGGTGAGTTCTTCCATGGCCTTGTTCCACATCAGTATTTCCTGGTCCTTGGCCAGGGAACACACGCCCATCGGCAGTTCCTGCAGAGTCTGGCGGTGGTAACGGCGCAGGGCATCGAGTTCGGCGGCCAGGCCCGTGAGGCGCGAGTGGTAATCCTCCAGCCGGCTTTCGATGAAGTGGATGTCTTCGGTGACGTAGTTTTCGCCACCGGCCTTGTAGGGCAAGAAGGTTTCCACCATGTCCTGGGACACGCTCGGCCCCATCAACCCGGACAGGTTGGCTTCGATACGGTCACGCAGGCGGCGCAGGGCATAGGGGCGGCGCTCGTCAAATGGCAGGTAGAGGTCGCGCAGCGCCTGTTCAACTTCCTTTTGTGCGGCCTTGGCACCCAGGGGCTTGGCCAGTTGTGTGGCGAACTCCTGGGGCGAGGCCGCATGCAGTTCGCGGCGTTGCGGGCGGCGCACGTTATCCACCGCGCAGGCTTCGGCGGCGCTGGTTTCTTCGGCGCTGGCGTTGGTGAACAGCGAGATCAGGGTAAACATCAGTACGTTGGCGGCCAGCGAGGCGATGGCAGCCATGTGCCAACTGGTGTCGTCCAGCACGTAAATCATGTTCAGCAACGGGATATAGAAGCCCTGCAAGTTGCCGACCAGCGGTAGCAGCATGGTCACGGTCCACACCAGGATCCCTGCCAGCAGCCCGGCAATAAAGCCCCGGCGATTGGCGGTCGGCCAGTACAGCACCGACAACACGCCCGGCAGGAACTGCAAGGTGGCGACAAACGCGACGATGCCGAGGTTGGCCAGGTCTTGCCCGGCGCCCAGCAGCAGATAAAACGCGTAGCCGGCCATGATGATCGCGACGATCAGCGCGCGTCGGGTCCATTTCAACCAACGGTAGATATTACCCTCGGCTGGCGGCTGGTACAGCGGCAGTACCAAGTGGTTGAGCGCCATGCCCGAGAGTGCCAGGGTGGTAACGATGATCAGCCCGCTGGCGGCCGACAACCCCCCGACATAGGCCAGCAGCGCCAGAGCCGGGCTGTTGGCGGCAATACCGATGCCCAGGGTGAAATACTCAGGGTTGGTGGTGGCCCCCAGTTTCAGGCCGGCCCACAGGATCAGCGGCACCGCCAGGCTCATCAGCAGCAGGAACAGCGGCAAGCCCCAGCTGGCGCTAACCAGCGAGCGCGGGTTGAGGTTCTCGGTGAAGGTCATGTGGTACATGTGCGGCATCACGATCGCCGAGGCGAAGAACACCAGCAGCAGCGTACGCCATGGTCCCTCCTGCAAGGGCGTATGCAAGGCGGCAAGGGCGGTCTGGTTTTGCAGCAGCCACAGCTCCAGCTGTTGCGGCCCGTCGAACACGCCGTAAAGCGCATAAAGGCCGACGCCGCCGATGGCGATCAGCTTGATGACCGACTCAAAGGCAATCGCAAACACCAGGCCCTGGTGTTTCTCACGGGTGGCGATATGGCGAGAGCCAAAGAAGATGGTGAACAAGGTGATCAGCGCGCAGAACGCCAGGGCAACCCGATGTTGCACGGGCTCGCGAGTCAGGATGCTGATGGAGTCGGCCACCGCCTGGATCTGCAGGGCCAGCAACGGCAGCACGCCGATCAACATGAAGATCGTGGTCAGCGCGCCGGCCCAGGTGCTGCGAAAGCGAAAGGCAAACAGGTCTGCCAGGGAGGACAGTTGGTAAGTCCGGGTGATTTTCAGGATCGGATACAGCAGCACCGGCGCCAGCAGGAACGCGCCGGACACCCCCAGGTAACTGGAGAGAAAGCCGTAGCCGTACTGATAGGCCAGCCCCACCGTGCCGTAGAACGCCCAGGCACTGGCGTAGACGCCCAGGGACAAGGTGTAGGTCAACGGATGGCGAATGATCGCCCGCGGAATCATTCCGCGCTCACTGATCCAGGCCACGCCGAATAACGCAGCCAGGTAGGCGGCGCTGATCAGCAGCATCTGGGTGAGACTAAAGCTCATCGGCATCTTTTTGGCTCTGCAGGATGAAGGTCACGACGATCAGGATCAGCCATAGCAGATAAGGGCGATACCAGGCGCCCGTGGCGTCGATCCACCAATCCATGATGGCGGGGGAGAACAGGTAGATCCCGACGACCAGCAGCAGGACCAAACGATAGATGTACATGTTGGCCTCTGATTAAAAATCTGCCGCGATGTTAACGGATGATGGGCAACCTGCAAGCGCCTTCAACTCAATTGCGCTTCGGCCAGGGTCAGTGTGCGTGGGATGCGGGTGGCGTCCCAGTGTGCAATGCCCCAATCCAGCAGTTCTCGTGGGCTGGCGTACTGCAACTGCGCGTCGGGCTGTTGGCCAAGGGCACGCAGCGCTCTGAGCAGCAAAGGCGTGGCTTGGTCGGCTGTCAACGGTGGAGAGCGGTAGGACTTGCCCAGCTTGTTGCCGTCTGGCTGCACGATCAGCGGCACGTGCAAGTAGCGGGGTTGGCGCAGGCCGAGCAGTTCTTGCAAGTAAAGCTGGCGCGGCGTGGAGTCGAGCAGGTCGGCGCCGCGTACGATATCGGTTACACCTTGCCAGGCGTCGTCGAGCACCACCGCCAGTTGGTAGGCGTAGAGGCCATCGCGCCGACGAATGATGAAGTCGCCGGCATCGCGACCCAGATGTTGCCGGAACTCGCCCTGGACGCGGTCGACAAAGTGATATTCCAACTCGGGCACGCGCAGGCGGATCGCGGCATCCTGCTGTTGGTGGCCGGCATTGCGGCACAAGCCTGGGTAAATCCCGTTGTAGGGCTCCAATTGCTTGCGCGAGCAGGTGCAGGCGTAAGCCAGGCCGTGGTTGAACAGGTCGTTGAGGACTTTAGCGTAGGCATCATGCCGCTCGCTCTGGCGAACCAGTTCGCCATCCCATTCAAAGCCGTAGCTTTCCAGCGCATGCAGGATCGCTGCCTGAGCGCCGGGCTCTTCACGGGGAGGGTCAAGGTCTTCCATGCGCATCAACCAACGGCCGTGGTGGGCGCGTGCATCGAGGTAGGAGGCGAGGGCGGCAACCAGGGAGCCGAAGTGCAAATGGCCGCTGGGTGTGGGGGCGAAACGCCCAATATAGGTAGAGGCTGTCATGGGCCGGATACTACTGCATAACCGGTAAACGCCAGAAACAAAAATGGAGCGTTCGCACGCTCCATTCGTTCAACTCGGCAAAGTTACTTGCCGACCTGTTTTTCCTTGATTTCAGCCAAAGTCTTGCAGTCTACGCACAGGTCCGCGGTTGGGCGGGCTTCCAGTCGGCGAATACCGATTTCGACGCCGCAGGATTCACACCAGCCGTATTCTTCGTCTTTGATCAGTTGCAGGGTCTTGTCGATCTTCTTGATCAACTTACGCTCGCGATCGCGGGCGCGCAGTTCGAGGGCGAACTCTTCTTCCTGGCTGGCGCGATCGGCCGGGTCAGGGAAGTTGGCCGCTTCATCCTTCATATGGTCAACCGTACGGTCGACTTCCTGCATCAAGTCCTGTTTCCACTTGTTGAGGATCTTGGTGAAGTGCTCGCGCATGGGCTCGCCCATGTACTCCTCGCCCTTTTTTTCGACATAGGGTTCGAAGCCGCCGAGGCCTTGAGTCTGCTGTTGCTTTGCTTGGGTGGACATGAATAGACCGCCTCTCACTCTTCTAATCCATTGCGCAGGATTGCAACGTCACCGACACCTGCCGGCCCTGCGGCTGCAAGCGGGCGAACTTACCAGATAGATTCAGGGTGCGCTACTCCCGGTTGTCGAGGCCCAAGGCAAAGGGGTTGCAAACTGCAGCAGCCCGCCATGACTGGGTATGTATCGCCTCGAATGTTGATTTTAGCTGTTTTACGAGCGCGCGCAGGGTGCACTTGCAGCCCCAATCAGGCAATAGAGCATGTTTTACCGTGAGGGTTCGGTAGAATCCAGATTTTGTCCTCACCGTCTAAGGAAGGCTAATGGCTCAGCCCTACAGTGCGCGTAGTCGCGCCATCGAACCTTTTCATGTCATGGCGTTACTGGCGCGTGCCAATGAGCTGCAGGCCGCCGGTCACGACGTGATCCACCTGGAAATCGGCGAGCCGGACTTCACCACCGCCGAACCGATCATCCAGGCCGGCCAAGCGGCGTTGGCAAACGGTAAGACGCGTTACACCGCCGCCCGCGGCTTGCCGGAGTTGCGCGAAGCCATCAGTGGTTTCTACCAGCAACGCTACGGTTTGAGCATCGACCCGCAGCGCATTCTGATCACCCCCGGTGGCTCCGGCGCGTTATTGCTGACCAGCAGTTTGCTGGTGGATCCGGGTAAGCACTGGCTGCTTGCGGACCCAGGCTACCCCTGCAACCGACACTTCCTGCGCCTTGTGGAAGGCGCGGCGCAGTTGGTGCCGGTCGGCCCAGACGTACGCTACCAGTTGACCGCCGATCTGGTGGCCAGGCATTGGGACCAGGACAGTGTCGGCGCACTGGTGGCGTCGCCCGCCAACCCCACCGGCACGATCCTCACCCGGGACGAGTTGGCTGGGCTGTCGGGCGCCATCAAGGCGCGCAACGGTCACTTGGTGGTCGACGAGATTTATCACGGCCTCACCTACGGCGCCGACGCCGCCAGCGTGCTGGAAGTTGATGATGACGCCTTTGTCCTGAATAGTTTTTCGAAGTATTTCGGCATGACCGGCTGGCGCCTCGGTTGGCTGGTGGCGCCCCCTGAGGCGGTGGGTGAACTGGAAAAATTGGCCCAGAACCTCTACATCAGTGCGCCAAGCATGGCCCAACATGCCGCCTTGGCTTGTTTCACCCCGCAAACCCTGGAGATTCTGGAGCAGCGCCGTGCCGAATTTGGTCGCCGCCGTGACTTCCTGCTGCCGGCTCTGCGTGAGCTGGGGTTCGGTATCGCCGTGGAGCCCGAAGGAGCCTTTTATCTGTATGCCGATATCAGCGCGTTCGGCGGCGATGCCTTCGCGTTTTGCCGTCATTTCCTCGAAACCGAGCATGTGGCCTTTACGCCCGGGTTGGATTTCGGCCGCTACCAGGCGGGGCACCATGTGCGTTTTGCCTACACGCAAAACCTCGATCGGCTGCAAGAAGCGGTGGAGCGGATTGCCCGTGGTTTGCGGAGTTGGCAAGCCTGATGCGTTTTAATCCTCCTCTTGAAGAAGGGCGGCTGATCCGCCGCTACAAGCGCTTTCTCACCGATATCGAAACCGTTACCGGCGAGTTGCTCACCATTCACTGCCCTAACACCGGTTCGATGCTCAACTGCATGGTCGAAGGTGGCCAGGTCTGGTTCAGCCGTTCTACGGATCCCAAGCGCAAGCTGCCGGGCACGTGGGAAATTGCCGAAACGCCCCAGGGCCGGCTGGCGTGCGTCAACACCGCGCGTGCCAACCAGTTGGTGGAAGAAGCCTTGCTGGCCGGTGTGATCACTGAGCTCAACGGCTTTACTGCGTTGAAGCGTGAGGTGCCTTATGGCCAGGAGAAAAGCCGCATCGACTTTCGCCTGGATTACCCCCAGGGCGCTGCGTTTGTCGAGGTCAAAAGCGTCACCCTGGGCTTTGATGGCAGCTCAGTGGCGGCTTTCCCCGACGCGGTGACGCAGCGCGGTGCCAAGCACTTGCGTGAGCTGGCCCACCTGGCGCGCGACGGTATACGGGCGGTGCAGCTGTATTGCGTGAACCTGTCGGGGATCGACGCGGTGCGCCCGGCGGTGGAAATCGACGCCGGTTATGCGGCGGCGCTACGTGAGGCCAAGGCCGCAGGTGTGGAGGTGCTGGCCTACGGCGTACGCGTCACGCCTCAGGAGATTTACGTCGAGCGTCGGCTGAAGGTGCTGCTGGGCGACTAGAGGTCGACCCACAATCCCTGTTCGTCTTCACGGCCGGGCAGGGCAGTGAGGTGTTGGCCTGCGCAGGGCCCGGCGATGCACTCGCCGCTTTCAATCAGAAACAATGCGCCATGGGTGGCGCATTGGATCAGGCTGGCGCTGTCGTCGAGGAAGCGATCAGGTTGCCATTCCAGCGGGATGCCACGATGGGGGCAGCGGTTGAGATAGAAGTACGCAATGCCGTCCCGACGCACCGCCAACAGCCTGTTGCCATCGATATCAAAACCGCGGCTGCTGTTGGGGGCGAGGTCGCCTGAGGTGCAGAGAAACTTCATTTCAATCCTTAAGTGCCTTGACGTTCAAATGCAAACAATTATCAAATGCCCGCTTCGCCCGTCAGTTGACTGGGTGCTCAATACGATGCCTGGCAGGGGTTATCTGTCACATCAATGAGTGCTTGAGTGGCCCTGCCCTAGGAAGGAAACCCTGTTATGCGCCTGAGTACCAGCGCTATTGCGCTTGTTGCCTCACTGCTGGTCAACCCTGGGGCGCACGCCTCTGAACTGCCGCAACGCTGGGTGAGTGCCGGTGGGGCGCTGTCGGAGTGGGTGACGGCCCTGGGCGGTGAATCGAAGTTGGTGGGAGTGGATACCACCAGTCAGCATCCCGCCTCGCTCAAGGCCTTGCCAAGCATTGGTTACCAGCGGCAGTTGTCGGCCGAAGGCATTCTCAGCCTGCGCCCGCAAATCCTTGTGGGCACGGAGGAAATGGGGCCACCGCCGGTGCTGGCGCAGATTCGCAGTGCCGGGGTGCAGGTGGATATGTTCTCGGCCCAGCCGGATTTGCCCACGCTCAAAGGCAACCTTGCACACTTGGGGAAACTGCTCGGCAGTGAGGACCAGGCTAATGCCTTGTTTGCCGAGTATGAGCAGGCGCTGGCACAGCAAAAAAATTGGGTGGCCAAGGCCCAGGCCACACAAAAAGCTCCAGGCGTGCTGTTGCTGCTCGGCCATGCCGGTGGCAAGCCGCTGATCGCGGGTAAGGACACGGCTGCTGACTGGATGTTGCAGCAGGCTGGGGGGCGTAATCTCGCCACGCATGTGGGCTACAAGCCGTTTTCCGTCGAATCGCTGGCGGGGTTGAGCCCTGAGGTGCTGGTATTTGCCGATCGCGCCTTGACCGGTGACGCGGCGCGCGCAGCCTTGTTCAAGGAAAATCCGATCCTTGCCTCTACGCCGGCAGCCAAGAGTGGCCGTGTCTTCGAACTGGATCCGACCTTGCTGGTAGGCGGCCTTGGGCCCCGACTGCCGCAAAGCCTGGAGAAACTGTCTGCCGGTTTTTATCCGTCCCAGCCTAAGCCTGCTCCATGACCACTCTGGTTAAGCCAAAAACGCTGTTTATCGGGCTGTCGCTGCTGTGTGTATTGGCGATCTGGCTCTCATTGGCACTGGGGCCCGTCAGCCTGCCGTTAGTGGACACGCTCAGGGCTGCGTTAAGGCTGATGGGCGTACCGATTGAGGCCCAGGGGTTGGAGCAGGCCGAGTTGATCCTGGGGCAGATTCGCCTGCCGCGAACCCTGTTGGGGCTGGCGGTCGGCGGTGTGCTGGCGTTGTCGGGCGTGGCGATGCAGGGGTTGTTCCGCAACCCGCTGGCCGACCCTGGCTTGGTCGGCGTGTCCAGCGGCGCAGCGCTGGGTGCGGCGGTGGCGATTGTCGGTGGTTCGTTCTTTGGCGGGCTGCCGGATGCCTTCGGGCCGTATCTGTTGTCGCTGTGCGCATTTCTCGGTGGCCTGGGCGTCACGGCACTGGTCTATCGCCTGGGGCGTCGCAATGGCCAGACCAATGTCGCGACGATGTTGCTTGCCGGTATCGCGCTGACGGCCCTGGCCAGTTCAACCGTGGGCCTGTTTACCTATCTGGCAGACGATGCCACCTTGCGCACCCTGACGTTCTGGAACCTGGGCAGCCTCAATGGCGCAAGTTATTCGCGGTTGTGGCCCTTGCTGCTGGTGAGTGCGGGCGTGGCGCTATGGCTGCCGCGCCGGGCCAAGGCGCTGAACGCGCTGCTGTTGGGGGAGTCCGAGGCCAACCATCTGGGTATTGATGTCGAAGGGCTCAAGCGCGAGTTGGTTTTCTGCACGGCCCTGGGCGTCGGCGCCGCAGTGGCAGCGGCGGGCATGATTGGTTTTGTCGGGTTGGTGGTGCCACATCTGGTGCGGCTGCTGGCGGGGCCGGATCATCGGGTGTTGTTACCGGCCTCGGTGTTGGCGGGCGCGAGCCTGCTGTTGTTTGCGGACCTGGTGGCGCGCCTGGCGTTGGCGCCGGCGGAACTGCCAATCGGTATTGTCACTGCGTTTATCGGTGCGCCGTTTTTCCTCTATTTATTGTTACGAGGGCGCGCCTGATGTTGCGGGTAGAAGCGTTGCAGATCCGGCGCGGTGGTAAGACTGTTCTGGCCGATGTCACTTTGGACCTATTGCCGGGCGAAGTGCTGGGCGTGCTGGGCCCCAATGGCGCCGGCAAAAGTACCTTGCTTGGGGCGCTGTGCGGGGAGTTGCAGCCGGATCAGGGCAAGGTCTGGCTGGATCAGCAGGCGCTCAAGCACATGACCGGTGTGCAGCGTGCCCAGCGCCTGGCGGTGCTGCCGCAATCCTCCACCCTGGACTTTGCCTTTCGTGTCGAAGAAGTGGTGGGCATGGGCCGCTTGCCTCATCAGACCGGGCGAGTGCGCGACGACGAAATCATCAACGCCGCGCTGCAGGCTGCTGATGTAGGCCACCTGAGTGGCCGCAGTTACCTGGCTTTGTCGGGTGGCGAGCGGCAGCGTGTGCACCTGGCACGGGTATTGGCGCAGTTATGGCCGGGTGAGGCAGGGCAGACGTTGCTGCTGGATGAGCCCACATCAATGCTCGACCCTCTGCACCAACACACTACCTTGCAAGCTATCCGACATTTTGCCGACAGAGGCGCTGCGGTGCTGGTCATCCTGCATGACTTGAACCTGGCGGCGCGCTACTGCGACCGGATCCTGTTGCTGGAAAACGGCCGCCCCCACGCGTTGGATACGCCCTCTAAAGTCCTACAACCAGAGCCACTGAAGGCTGTATTCGGTCTGGATGTATTGGTACAGCCGCATCCGGAGCGTGGGCATCCGTTGATCATTGCGCGTTAAGGCCGGTTAATTCGCGGGCAAAAAAAGACCCGGCAAGAGCCGGGTCAAATAACCGTGATTAGCCTGATGAGGAGATAATCTGAGAGTCCGAACCAATGGTCTTTCAGTTATCGGCTGATCTCGCGACCAGTTGTGATAATCATAACGATTCTCATTTGAGAGTCAACATTTGTTTTTCTGCGTCATCCAGTTTTCTCAAACGCACATTTGTAATGCCCATCAACACTGGGTTTGAGCGCCACTCTAGTTCTTCTGATGCACTGAGATCGCTTCCAACTGACGGTTCAATGCCTCCTTGCGCTCCGTGGGTATGTCGTTCCAGTGCACATCCATCAATGCCCCTTCAATGGCATACAGCAGAACCTTCGAAGCTCGAAACCCGCGCGTGCGCACGGCTCGGTAGGCATCGACCGCCCCTAGCCGACGCAAGTCGGACGCGCTGTGGATGCCCACCGCATGCAGCCACTGTGCTGACGTCTTGCCAAGGTTTTTCAGGTGTTGCAGCTCATCGTTCATCAAGCCTCCTTGCGTTGGCCGAATGGTGCGGTGGGTGTCGTGACCAGGCAGCCTGAAAATGAGTGTAGCGCTCAGTAGGAAAAGCGTGGTTCTTTGGTCAGAAAGGGCTGAAAAGCTTATAAGGATGGCGCGACGGCGCTTGCTCGCAGGCAGGCGCAAAGTGCCCGGCAGGCAGGGGGGGCTGGCCGGAACTCGGTGTGTGGGGTTACTTGGTGCGGTAGCGCAGGCGAGTACCGAAATTGACCGACATGAGTATTTCGTCAGCCGTGAGTTCGGGCGGGAAATAAACCCCCGAAATCTGCGCATGGGCCAGGCTGGCACCTTCCAGTGAGCAGCCACGCAAGTCCAGGCCACGCAGGTCGGCAGAGCGGAAATAGGCGTCGGTGAAGTCAATGCCGGTGGCGTTCAGGTCGCGCAGGTCCAGCCCTCGAAAGTCGCCACCGCGCATGTCGATCGTGCCGTTTTCAGGGCGCTCCTGGTTGAAGCCGCGAATGTCGTCCTTGTGCAGAAGGGCGTAGAGCGGGGTATCAAGAAGCTTTGGCTGACTCATGATCGCGACTCTGGCTGGCGTTATGGAGCCAGTATAGTGCCACTATCGCTGGGTCGCGCGCCGAAGACGACGACGCGACCAAGAAATATTTCTTACAGGCCCGGCAAGTGCTGACGGATATGCCCGACCAACGCGTCGAGCGTCCCGCTTTCATTGGTCTCCACACGCTTGCTGAGCAGCAGCTCCTCGGCAGTCAGCGGATCACGACTGGCTTGTTGTTCTTCGATAACGGCCAGTGTGGCGTCAGACGGATCGTTTTTATCCGCCTGACGTTGTGCCAGCCAACTGGTGATAACGGCTTGCGGGGCGTTGCAGTCGAGGATCAGGAACGGCGCGCCAGTGGCTTCGGCAACCTGGGCGGCGGCGTCACGCTGTGCGCGTTTCAGGAAAGTGGCATCCAGCACCACCGGGTAGCCGGCGCGCAGCACGGTGTCGGCAATCTCGTTCAGACGTGTGTAGGTGGCAGCGCTGGCGTCTTGATTGTAGATACCGGCCTGCAGGCTGTTCTCTACCCGTTGTTCGCCAAACAGGCGCTTGCGCTCTACATCCGAACGCAGGCGTACCGCGCCCAGGGCTTCGACCAGGCGCATGGCCACGTGGCTCTTGCCCACCGCTGAAACGCCATGGGTGATTGCCAGGAAGCGCGAGGGGATAGTGCTGTAGCTTTCCGCCAGGTTGGCGTAGTTGCGGTACTGGCGCAGGGTGTTAGCGCGTTGCACCGGGTTGGCTTCGCTCGGCATGCTGAACAGCGCAACCTTGGCGCGCACCAACGCACGGTAGGCTTTATAGAAGTTCAGGAGTTCCAGGCCCTGGTAGTCGCCGGTCAATTCCAGGTACTGGCTTATGAAGCGCCGTGCCAGGCATTTCAGGCCGCGATCTTCCAGGTCCATCGCCAAAAAAGCGGTGTCGGCGTACACGTCGGTAAAGCGGAAAGGCTCGTTGAACTCGATGCAGTCGAAGATCACCACGCGGCCATCGATCAGCGTGGCGTTGCCCAGGTGAATGTCGCCGTGGCATTCGCGGGTATAGCCATCGAGCTTGCGCTGCGCAAGCAAAGGCTTGAGGCGTTCGAAGCTGCTTTCAGCCCAGGCTTGCAGAGCCTCCAACTGAGTCAGGTCGGCCTTGTCGCTGAGGAACGGGCGGATCTGGTCAAAGTTCTGGCGTACCGGAGCCATCACCTCTTCCGGCGTGCCGGCGGGGTGATCTTGCGGGACTTTGGGGGCGTTGAGGTGGAACTGGGCGATCTGCTTGGCCATCTCATCGATGTGCGCGCTGGTCAGTTCGCCGTTGGCTTGCAGGGTGCTGAGCATCTGGCTTTGCGGGAACTGGCGCATTTTCAGCGCGTACTCGATGGCCGGGCCGTCGCCACCCAGTTGCGGCGCCTCGGCAGTGCCGGTAATCGGCAACACTTCAAGATACAAATCTTCGGTCAGGCGCTGGTTGAGGCGCAGTTCCTCGCGGCAGAAATGTCCACGATCATCCAGGTGGGTGAAGTCCAGGAAGCCGAAGTTCATCGGTTTCTTCAGCTTATAAGCGTAGGGCCCCGTCAGTATCACCCAGGAAATATGGGTCTCGATGACTTGAAACGCTTCAACCGGATGAGGGTACAAGGCCGGGTTTTGCAGGGCAGCGATCAGGGTCTGGCTCACGGGCGATCCTTCAAAGTCTGGGGAAAATCATGGGGGGCATTATGGCTGCTGATGCCAGTCGTGCAAACCGCTGTCCGGCTCATGTTGATCATCAATAAAGTGCGTATAATCCGCCGCCATGACTCGAACCCGATCTCCCCGTTCCCGTAAAAAACCTCCTTCCCGCGGCCCGCGCCCTTGGCTGGGCTGGGTGATCAAGCTTGGCCTGGTGGGCCTTGTGGCGGTCGCCGGCCTTGCGGTGTACCTCGATGCCGTGGTGCAGGAAAAATTCTCCGGCAAGCGCTGGACGATTCCGGCCAAGGTGTATGCACGCCCGCTGGAGCTGTTCTCTGGCCAGAAACTGAGCAAGGATGACTTCCTTACCGAGCTCGATGCGCTGGGCTACCGCCGCGAACCCGTGAGCAATGGCCCTGGCGCTGCGGCGGTCAGCGGTAATACCGTCGACCTGAACACCCGTGGCTTCCAGTTCTACGAAGGCCTGGAAAAAGCCCAGCCGGTGCGCGTGCGTTTTTCTGGCGACTATGTGGCTGAGCTGTCGTCGCTCAATGGCTCCAAGCTGCCGGTGGTGCGTCTTGAACCGTTGCTGATCGGCGGTATTTATCCGAAGAATCTTGAAGATCGCATCCTGATCAAGCTCGATCAGGTGCCGCCGTATCTGCTGGAAACCCTGGTCGCTGTCGAAGACCGCGATTTCTATAGCCACTGGGGTGTGTCGCCGAAGTCGATCGCCCGTGCTATCTGGGTCAATACCTCCGGCGGCAAGATGACCCAGGGCGGCAGTACGCTGACGCAGCAACTGGTCAAGAACTTCTACCTGACCAACGAACGCAGCCTGACCCGTAAACTCACCGAAGCCATGATGGCGATGTTGCTGGAGCTGCATTACAGCAAGCAGGAAATCCTCGAGGCTTACCTCAACGAGGTATTCGTCGGTCAGGATGGCCAGCGCGCCGTGCACGGTTTTGGCCTGGCCAGCCAGTTCTTCTTCGGGCAGCCGTTGTCTGAGTTGAAATTGCATCAGGTCGCGTTGCTGGTGGGGATGGTCAAGGGGCCGTCCTATTACAACCCGCGCCGCAACCCGGAGCGTGCGCTTGAACGGCGCAACCTGGTGCTCGATGTATTGGAGCAGCAGGGTGTCGCCACCGCTGAGCAGGTGGCCGCTGCCAAGAAAATGCCACTGGGTGTGACAACCCGCGGCAAGCTGGCGGATAGCTCATTCCCGGGCTTTATCGACCTGGTCAAGCGCCAACTGCGCGAAGACTACCGCGACGAAGACTTGACCGAAGAGGGGCTGCGGATCTTCACCAGCTTCGACCCCATCTTGCAGATGAAGGCCGAAGCGTCGGTCAACGACACCTTCAAGCGCCTGACTGGCCGTAAGGGCTCGGATGAAGTCGAGGCCGCAATGGTTGTGACCAACCCGGAAACCGGGGAGGTCCAGGCCATGATCGGCAGCCGCCAGGCCAGTTTCGCCGGCTTCAACCGCGCACTGGATGCCGTGCGGCCGATTGGCTCGCTGGTCAAGCCTGCGGTTTATCTCACAGCACTGGAAAAACCCAGCAAGTACACGCTGACCAGTTGGCTGTCCGATGACCCGCTGTCGATCAAAGGCGCGGATGGCCAGGTATGGACGCCCAAGAACTTCGACCGCCGTTCCCATGGCACGGTGTTCCTGTATCAAGGATTGGCGCATTCCTACAACATCTCGACCTCGCGTCTGGGGCTTGAAGTGGGTGTGCCGAACGTGCTGAAGACTCTGGCGCGACTGGGAGTCGAACGTGAATTCCCGGCGTTCCCGTCCATGCTCCTGGGCGCTGCGGCCATGACGCCGATGGAAGTGACCACCATGTACCAGACCCTGGCCAATGGTGGCTTCAATACGCCGATGCGCGGTATTCGCAGTGTGCTGACCGCCGATGGCGAACCGCTCAAGCGTTACCCGTTCCAGATTCAGCAGCGCTTCGACGCGGGCTCCATCTACCTGATCCAGAACGCCATGCAGCGCGTGATGCGCGAGGGTACGGGGCGTTCGGTCTACAGCGTGCTGCCGTCGAACCTGACCCTGGCGGGCAAGACCGGTACCAGTAACGACTCCCGCGACAGCTGGTTCGCAGGTTTCGGCCAGGATGTACTGGCGGTGGTATGGCTGGGGCGCGACGACAATGGCAAGACGCCGTTCACCGGTGCCACCGGCGCGCTGCAGGTATGGACCAGTTTCATGCGCAAGGCTGACCCGTTGCCGCTCAACATGCCGCAGCCGGACAATATTGTGCAGGCCTGGATTGATCCGCACACCGGCCAAGGCTCCGATGCCAACTGTCCGGGCGCGGTGCAGATGCCGTATATTCGCGGCAGCGAACCACCACCCGGCCCTGCGTGCGGTGGCAGTGCCCCTGCTGACGCGGAATCGGTGATGGATTGGGTCAAGGGCTGGATGAATTAAGCAAAGAGGGTTTCAAGTGAACAAGTTGTGGATTCCAGCGATTGCGGCTCTGGCTTTGCTCGGCGGTTGCTCCAGCGTGCAGCGCGGCTCTATACCCGTGGTGGACGCGAGCACGTCCGTCTCCAACAACGACCGCATTTCGGCCAATGGCGGCTTCCGTCAGACCGTGGTCAAACGGCCTGCCCAGGCTGCAACCCAGGCAATTCCCCAGGATTCCGGCGTCGTAGTGATGGTGCCCGGCAGTGGGGCTGCAACCTCGGCGCCTATCAGTGCCGAGCCATGGACGCCAGGCCCGAGCACTTCCGGGCCGGTGAACTCCACGCCGATTCAAACTGCGCCGGTCAACCAGGGCACCTACAACATGCCTTCGACGCCGAGCGGTATTCCGCCATCGTCCAATGCGGGCGGGTTGTCGGCTGACGAACAACTCGATGGCCCGGTGCTGGCGTTGCTCACCACCGCTCAGCAGCAGCAGGCGGGTGGCGATTTGAATGGCGCCTCGTCGAGCCTTGAACGTGCCCAGCGCGTGGCGCCGCGTGAGCCACAAGTGCTCTATCGCCTGGCCCAGGTGCGCATGGCCCAGGGCGATGCACCCCAGGCGGAGCAATTCGCTCGCCGTGGCCTGAGCCTGGCCAATGGGCGCCCAGACCTGCAAGCCAGCCTGTGGGCCTTGATCGGGGATGCGCGTGCCGCCCAGGGCGATGCAGCGGGTGCCGCCCAGGCGCGGCAAAAAGCCAAGGTCAGCCTCTGATGGATGCGCGTTTTCCCGCGATTGCCGAGCAGTTATTGCTGATCGAGCGCGAACTGCGCGTGCAGGGCTGGTGGGATGAAGTATCCCCCAGTGTTGAAGCCCTCAGCAGTGTCGAACCCTTTTCTGTCGATACTCTGGACTTCCACCAGTGGCTGCAGTGGATCTTCCTCGCGCGTATGAAGCAGATCCTGGAACAGGACCTGCCCTTGCCGAATGCGTCGGGGATCCTGGAAATGGCCGAGATGGTCTACGCCGACCGGCCGCGGGAGAGCCTCGGCTTGCGTAACGCGCTGAAAAAGTTCGATCAATTGATCGCCGACGCTCGTTAATTGCCTGACTGCCGGTTTTTCCGGCAGTCTTGCGCACATTTCTACCGCTTGACGACATTCAGGCGAGTTTTATCCCTCCTCAAAGCCCTTTCTTCTGCGTTCGCATGCGCTTAGTTGGAAAAAAGCGCAATTATTGCTTGACTTGAAGGGCGTGAAACAGAAGAATCCAAAGTCCGCTGTATCGGGACTGCCAGAAGCAGGCCCGCTCAGCAGATCATGAGGCGCACATCCGCGCCGACCTGTAACACCCGCAACGCGTTACCTCGCGCTGGGTGGGAAAAGCCCGCAACACTTGGGACGATCCCAATACTTGCTCAGTCAGTGCTGACGTAGTCGGCGACCACCGTCGCTCATGCTCTGTTGAGAAGTAAACCTATTAAGACCCGTCGGTTTTTTAACGGACGGTATTCTGGCGTTTTAGAGGTGAACAACGTGGAGCTTTTATCTGGCGGTGAGATGCTCGTCCGCTTTTTGCGTGACGAAGGCGTCGACTATATCTACGGGTACCCAGGTGGTGCTCTGCTGCATGTCTACGACGCACTGTTCAAGGAACCGGCTGTTACCCACATCCTGGTTCGCCACGAACAGGCCGCGACCCATATGGCTGACGGTTACGCCCGTGCCACCGGTAAAGCCGGCGTGGTACTGGTAACGTCCGGCCCAGGCGCAACCAATGCCATTACCGGCATCGCGACTGCGTATATGGACTCCATCCCGATGGTGATCATCTCTGGCCAGGTGCCTAGCACCATGGTCGGCACCGACGCTTTCCAGGAAACCGACATGATCGGTATTTCCCGGCCGATCGTGAAACACAGCTTCATGATCAAGCACGCGTCGGAAATCCCGGAAGTCATGAAAAAGGCGTTCTACCTCGCACAGTCCGGTCGCCCGGGCCCTGTGGTGGTCGATATCCCGAAAGACATGACCAACCCGGCCGAAAAATTCGAATACGTTTTCCCCAAGAAAGCCAAGCTGCGTTCCTACAGTCCGGCCGTCCGTGGGCACTCGGGGCAGATCCGCAAGGCGGCAGAAATGCTCCTGGCGGCCAAGCGCCCCGTGTTGTACTCCGGCGGTGGCGTGATTCTGGGCGGCGGTTCCGCGCCACTCACCGAGCTGGCCAAGCTGCTCAACCTGCCGGTGACCAACACCCTGATGGGCCTCGGCGCATTCCCGGGTTCGGACCGTCAGTTTGTCGGCATGCTCGGCATGCACGGCAGCTACACCGCCAACCTCACCATGCACCACGCCGATGTGATCCTGGCCGTGGGCGCGCGGTTCGATGACCGAGTGATCAACGGCGCGAGCAAATTCTGCCCGAATGCCAAGATCATCCACATCGACATCGACCCGGCGTCCATCTCCAAAACCATCAAGGCCGATGTGCCAATCGTGGGGCCTGTAGAAAGTGTACTGACCGAAATGGTCGCTGCACTCAAGGACATCGGCGAAACGCCGAATAAGGAGTCCGTTGCCAGCTGGTGGAAGCAGATCGACGAATGGCGCGGTGATCGCGGCCTGTTCCCTTATGACAAGGGCGACGGCAGCATCATCAAACCACAAACCGTGATCGAAACCCTGTGCGAAGTGACCAAGGGCGACGCCTTTGTGACCTCCGACGTGGGCCAGCACCAGATGTTCGCGGCGCAGTACTACAAGTTCGACAAACCTAACCGCTGGATCAACTCCGGTGGCCTGGGCACGATGGGCTTTGGTTTCCCTGCGGCCATGGGTGTGAAACTGAGTTTCCCGGATGCCGACGTTGCTTGCGTCACTGGCGAAGGCAGCATCCAGATGAACATCCAGGAACTGTCGACGTGCCTGCAATACGGTCTTCCAGTGAAGATCGTTTGCTTGAACAACGGCGTGCTTGGCATGGTTCGTCAATGGCAGGACATGAGCTACGGTAGCCGTCACTCCCATTCCTACATGGAATCGTTGCCGGACTTCATCAAGTTGGTTGAAGCCTATGGCCACGTCGGCATTCGCATCACTGATTTGAAAGATCTGAAGCCGAAGATGGAAGAAGCGTTCGCCATGAAGGACCGCCTGGTGTTCATCGATATTCAGGTGGATACCAGCGAGCACGTCTACCCGATGCAGATCAAAGACGGCTCTATGCGCGACATGTGGCTGAACAAGACGGAGCGTACTTAATCATGCGGCATATTATCTCCCTGCTTCTGGAGAACGAACCCGGCGCTCTGTCTCGTGTTGTCGGCCTGTTTTCGCAACGCAACTACAACATCGAAAGCCTGACCGTGGCCCCGACCGAAGACCCGACCCTGTCGCGCCTGACGTTGACCACCGTAGGCCACGATGAGGTGATCGAGCAGATCACCAAGAACCTCAACAAGCTGATCGAAGTGGTCAAGCTGGTCGACCTGTCGGAAAGCGCTCACATCGAGCGCGAACTGATGCTGGTCAAGGTCAAGGCCACGGGTGCCCAACGCGCCGAGATCAAACGCACTACCGATATTTATCGCGGGCAGATCGTCGATGTGAGCGCCAGCGTTTATACCGTTCAACTGACCGGTACCAGCGACAAACTGGACAGCTTCATCCAGTCGATCGGGACGGCCTCGATTCTGGAAACCGTACGCAGTGGTGTCACCGGGATTGCCCGTGGCGACAAAGTACTCAGCATCTAACCCAATTAGCGAATGGCCTTACGGCCTGGATATATAGAGGAACCTCATGAAAGTTTATTACGATAAAGATTGTGACCTGTCGATCATCCAGGGCAAGAAAGTCGCCATCATCGGCTACGGTTCCCAGGGCCACGCCCAAGCGTGCAACCTGAAAGATTCCGGCGTGGACGTGACTGTTGGCCTGCGTAAAGGCTCGGCCACTGTCGCCAAGGCTGAAGCCCATGGCCTGAAAGTGACTGACGTTGCTTCTGCTGTCGCGGCTGCCGACCTGGTCATGATTCTGACCCCGGACGAGTTCCAGTCTTCGCTGTACAAGAACGAAATCGAGCCGAACATCAAGAAGGGCGCCACCCTGGCCTTTTCCCACGGCTTCGCGATTCACTACAACCAGGTTGTGCCACGCGCTGACCTCGACGTGATCATGATCGCGCCGAAAGCACCGGGCCACACTGTGCGTTCCGAGTTCGTCAAAGGCGGCGGTATCCCTGACCTGATCGCGATCTACCAGGATGCGTCGGGCAATGCCAAGAACGTTGCACTGTCCTACGCTGCTGGCGTGGGTGGCGGTCGTACCGGCATCATCGAAACCACCTTCAAGGACGAGACCGAAACCGACCTGTTCGGTGAGCAAGCCGTTCTGTGCGGCGGTACCGTTGAGCTGGTAAAAGCTGGTTTCGAAACCCTGGTTGAAGCTGGCTACGCGCCGGAAATGGCCTACTTCGAATGCCTGCATGAACTGAAGCTGATCGTTGACCTCATGTACGAAGGCGGCATCGCCAACATGAACTACTCGATCTCCAACAACGCCGAATACGGCGAGTACGTGACCGGCCCTGAAGTGATCAACGCCGAGTCCCGCCAGGCCATGCGCAACGCCCTGAAACGTATTCAGGACGGCGAATACGCCAAAATGTTCATCAGCGAAGGCGCTACCGGCTACCCTTCGATGACCGCCAAGCGTCGTAACAACGCCGCTCACGGTATCGAAGTCATCGGCGAGCAACTGCGCTCCATGATGCCGTGGATCGGTGCCAACAAGATCGTCGACAAAGCCAAGAACTAAGTCGTACGCATCAAGGGAAAACGCGGCTTAGGCCGCGTTTTTTCGTTTGAGGGGTTGGTTCTGGTATAAAGCTGCATCGTTTGCAGGCGAACACTCGCTGCAAGTATCTGTCGAATTTTTTCACACCGTTGCAAGGTAAAGTCCATGAGCGAACGTCCCGAAGAGCCAAACCAGGCTTCCGACGCCGAAAGCATGCTGCCGATCGATGAACATGTCGAAGAAGGGCATGACGCCGAAGGCCGCAAGGTCCGGCATCGTGGCATCTATCTGCTGCCCAACCTGTTCACCACGGCGAATCTGTTCGCCGGCTTCTACTCCATCATCAACTCCATGAGTGCCCAGAGCGCGCTGGCGGCGGGTGATGCGGCGAGTGCCAGCAAATACTTTGGCTTTGCTGCTATCGCAATTTTCGTGGCCATGGTGCTTGACGGCCTGGATGGTCGCGTGGCGCGTATGACCAATACTCAAAGTGCTTTTGGCGCCGAGTACGACTCGTTGTCGGACATGGTTGCCTTTGGTGTTGCCCCCGCACTGCTGGCGTTTGCCTGGGCATTGGGTGACATGGGCAAGGTCGGCTGGATGGTTGCCTTCATCTATGTCGCGGGTGCCGCTTTGCGCCTGGCGCGCTTCAACACCCAGGTAGGGACTGCCGACAAGCGCTACTTCATCGGCCTTGCCAGCCCGGCAGCGGCGGGTGTTGTCGCGGGGATTGTATGGGCGTTCAGTGACTACGGGATTCAGGGATCGAAGATGTCGTTCCTGGTTGCCCTGATGGTGGCAGCGGCCGGCATGCTGATGGTCAGCAACATCAAGTACAACAGCTTCAAGGAATTTGACCTCAAGGGGCGCGTGCCTTTCGTGGCCATCCTTGTTGTGGTGCTGGTGTTCGCGGTCGTGTTCAGTGATCCGCCGCGTATCCTGCTGCTGGCGTTTCTGGCCTACGCGGCTTCGGGTCCGATTCAGTACTTGTTGCGTCTGCGTCGGGACAAAACATTGTCTTAATGTAATTTCCCCCATACTCCGCAGTCTATTGGTGCATCAGTTCTCCAACGCTGCGGAGTTACCATGTTAATCAAATTACCCAAAGCGTCCGATTGTCACGAATCGGATGTCACGCCTGAATCCTTCTATCTCTCTCGCCGCAGCCTGCTCGGTGGTGCGCTTGCCGGTATTGCCGCCAGCAGCTTGCCGCGTTGGGCCAGTGCCGGCGATGCTTCGCGGTATGCCGACGTCGAGCCGGGCAGCGCGCCCAACTGGTTTACGGAAAAACTTCCGAATGCGAAGTGGCAGTCGGTGACGGTCAAAGATGAGGCCATCACGCCATTCAAGGATGCAACTCACTACAACAACTTCTATGAGTTCGGGACAGGCAAGGGCGACCCGGCAACGAATGCGGGCTCGCTCAAGACGCAGCCCTGGAGTGTGGTGATTGATGGTGAAGTCGCAAAACCTGGGCGCTATGCCCTGGAGGACTTCATGAAACCCTATGCGCTGGAAGAGCGCATCTACCGCCTGCGTTGCGTCGAGGCATGGTCCATGGTGATTCCGTGGATAGGTTTTCCCATCTCGGCGTTGCTCAAGCAGGTCGAGCCAACCTCCAAAGCCAAGTACATCCGTTTTGAAACCCTCCAGGATCCCAAGAGCATGCCTGGGCAACGCTCAAGTTTCGGCTTGATCGACTGGCCTTATGTGGAAGGGCTGCGCCTGGATGAGGCGATGAATCCGTTGGCGATCCTCGCCGTGGGCATGTACGGACGGGAGTTGCCTAACCAGAACGGCGCACCGTTGCGCTTGGTGGTGCCGTGGAAGTATGGCTTCAAGAGTGTGAAGTCCATCGTACGTATCAGTCTGGTCAGTGAGCAGCCGAAAACGACTTGGCAGAGTATTGCTGCCGATGAGTATGGGTTTTATGCGAATGTGAATCCTACGGTCGATCACCCGCGCTGGACCCAGGCGCGGGAGCGCCGCCTGCCGAGCGGCCTGTTTAGTCCGAATGTGCGCGAGACGCAGATGTTCAATGGCTATTCGGATGAGGTCGCTTCTTTATATACAGGCCTCGATCTGCGGAAGAACTACTGATGCGCTATCCCATCTGGCGCACCGGCGTGTTTGTAGCCGCAGCAGTGTGGCCATTGCTCTGGCTGTATGAAGCGTGGAGTTCTGCGCTGGGGCCTGATCCAGGCAAGGTGCTCGTTGATCGCCTGGGTTTGGGGACGCTCATTTTATTGCTGATCACACTTGCTATGACGCCGCTGCAGAAGTTGAGCGGGTGGGCGGGGTGGATAGCGGTGCGGCGACAGTTGGGGCTGTGGTGCTTTGCTTATGTTGTGCTGCACCTGGCGGCCTATTGTGTGTTTGTCCTGGGGCTGGATTGGTCGCAGCTCGGCGTAGAGTTGAGCAAGCGGCCCTACATCATTGTGGGTGCGCTGGGGTTTGTTGCTCTCCTTATGTTGGCTGTCACGTCGAACCGCTATAGCCAGCGTCGGTTGGGGAGTCGCTGGAAGAAGCTGCATCGTCTGGTCTATGTGATTCTTGGGCTCGGTTTGCTGCACATGCTATGGATAGTGCGGGCGGATCTGAAGGAGTGGGCCATCTACGCTTCTATAGGTGCGCTACTTCTGTTGATGCGGGTGCCGCCGGTAATGCGTCGAATCCCTCACCTTATTGCTAAAAAAGCGCCTTCTGCCACAAAAGCGTAATTAAGCCTTGACGGCAGATTCTGGAAGCCTATAATTCGCCCCACTTCCGGCGCAGTCGAAACGGAAAACTCCTTGATAAACAATGAGTTATGCGGTTTTCGGCAGCAAGTTGCTTCAGTTCATCGAAGCCAAAAGGAAGTTGAAAAAGAGGTGTTGACAGCAGCGTGTAACGCTGTAGAATTCGCCTCCCGCTTACGAGAGATCGCAAGCGCAAGTGGTTGAAGTTGTTGAAGAAAT
>NZ_WJZM01000089.1:0-16270 GCF_021609545.1 Pseudomonas sp. PA-1-6B | reverse complement strand
CGCTACAACAGTGTAAGGCGCCACAGTTACAACGGTTACCACTCACCGATAGCGGCGGAAAAGCTAGCGGCGTGAAAACCGATAAGAATGTCCAAAATTACTGGACCAGATCAAGCCAGCTCCCACAGGGGCCTTTGCTCCCACTTTTGTTTTGTGTTCATTCAATTATCAGGAGAACAGTTGTGTCCTCTCCCATCCCCGTCACCATCCTCAGCGGCTTCCTCGGTGCCGGCAAGACCACCTTGCTGCGCCACCTGCTCAAAGCCGAACACGGCTTGAAAATCGCCGTGATCGAGAACGAATTCAGTGACGCCGGTATCGACACCCAGCTCTTGGGCGACGAGCCGGTGCAAGTCATGACCCTGTCCAACGGCTGCGTGTGCTGCACCATCCACACCGACCTGACCAAAGCCCTGTACCTGTTGCTGGAACGCCTGGACAGCGGCGAGATCGCCTTCGACCGGCTGGTGATCGAATGCACCGGCCTGGCCGACCCCGCGCCGGTGGCCCAGACCTTCTTCATCGACGAAGAGCTGCGCGAACGCTATATCCTCGACGGCATCATCACCCTGGTGGATGCGGCCCACGCCGAGCATCATCTGACCCAGACCATCGCCCAGGCCCAGATCGGCTTTGCCGACCGCCTGTTGGTGAGCAAACGCGACCTGGTAGACGACGCCAGCTTCGACGCCCTCAGCCAGCGCCTCACCCGCATCAACCGGCGTGCGCCGATTCGTGTGGTGGATCACGGCAAGATTGACCTGGCCGAGTTGCTGGATGTGCGCGGCTTCAACCTCAATGCCGGCATGAGCCTGCGCCCGGTCAGTGCAGCGCCTTCGGTCGACCGTATTTCCAGCCTGGTGCTGCGCACCGACCAGCCGCTGGATATCGACCGTCTCAGCGAGTTCATGAACGAACTGCTGCAAGACCATGGCAAGCAACTGCTGCGTTACAAGGGCGTATTGAACATTGCCGGAGAAGACCGACGCATGGTGTTCCAGGGCGTGCTGAAACTCTACGGCTTCGACTGGGACACCGAATGGGCCGAGGGCGAGGCGCGTGAGAGTGTGATTGTGTTTATTGCCGATGAGTTGCCGGAAGACAAGATTCGTGAAGGCTTTGCCAAGGTTTACCAACCCTGACTTGAAATGCATTTCACTGTGGGAGCTGGCTTGCCTGCGATAGCGGCAGATCAGCCCCTGATGGGCTAACTGATAGACCGCTATCGCAGGCAAGCCAGCTCCCACACTTGACCCTGTTTCAAATTGAAATCGGCATAAAAAAGCCCGGCTCATGAGCCGGGCTTCTTATTCACGCAACTGCCATCAAGCGCCGTATACCGGCAGCTTCTTGCAGATGGCCTTGACCTTCTCACGTACCGCGTCGATCACGGCTTCGTTGTTCAGGTCTGCCAGGATGTCGCAGATCCAGCCCGCCAGTTCCTTGCACTCGGCTTCCTTGAAGCCACGGGTGGTCACTGCCGGGGTGCCGAAGCGCAGGCCGGAGGTGACGAACGGCGAACGTGGGTCGTTCGGCACGGAGTTCTTGTTCACGGTGATGAAGGCTTTGCCCAGGGCAGCGTCAGCATCTTTACCGGAAATGTCCTGCTTGATCAGCGACAGCAGGAACAGGTGGTTTTCAGTACCGCCGGACACCACGTCAAAACCGCGCTCGATGAACACGCTGGCCATGGTCTTGGCGTTCTTGACCACTTGCTGCTGGTAGGTCTTGAACTCAGGCTGCAGTGCTTCCTTGAAGCAGATCGCCTTGGCCGCGATCACGTGCTCCAGCGGGCCGCCTTGGGCGCCCGGGAAAACGGCGGAGTTGAGCTTCTTCTCGATCTCGGCGTTGGCGCGTGCCAGGATCAGGCCGCCACGTGGACCGCGCAGGGTCTTGTGGGTAGTGGTGGTGACCACGTCGGCGTAAGGCACTGGGTTGGGGTAAACGCCCGCAGCCACCAGACCGGCCACGTGGGCCATGTCGACGAACAGGTAGGCACCGACCTTGTCGGCGATTTCACGGAAACGTGGGAAGTCCAGGATCTGCGAGTAGGCAGAGAAACCAGCCACGATCATTTTTGGCTTGTGCTCAACCGCCAGGCGCTCGACTTCGTCGTAGTCGATCAGGCCGTTGGCATCGATACCGTACTGAACGGCGTTGTACAGCTTGCCGGAGGACGAAACCGTAGCGCCGTGGGTCAGGTGACCGCCGTGGGCCAGGCTCATGCCCAGGATGGTGTCGCCGCCCTGCAGCAGGGCCAGGTACACGGCGCTGTTGGCTTGGGAACCGGCGTGTGGCTGGACGTTGGCGTAATCGGCGCCGAACAGCTCTTTTGCACGGTCGATGGCCAACTGCTCAACCACGTCGACGTACTCGCAACCACCGTAGTAGCGCTTGCCTGGGTAGCCTTCGGCGTACTTGTTGGTCAGAACCGAACCTTGAGCCTCCATCACCGCAGGGCTGGTGTAGTTTTCCGAAGCGATCAGCTCAATGTGCTCTTCCTGGCGCACGGCTTCTTGCTCCATGGCGGCGAAGAGATCGGCGTCGTACTTGGCAATAGTCAAATCACGGCTGAACATGGCGGTCCTCAAGGATCGGGGGCAGAAAAGGAGGGCATTCTAACCCAATGGGTTTTAGATGGCATATGAAAGGACATCATGTCGCGGACAAGTGGGGTTCATCTGGGGATGGGCGGTGTCGGTACTGGCCCCATCGCAGGCAAGCCAGCTCCCACACTTGATCGGGTTCACACAGTCAAATGTGGGAGCTGGCTTGCCTGCGATGAGGCCCTCAGACTCACCACAGCACTTTCAGTCAAACATGAACAGCGCATCATTACTGAACTGCACCTCAAACCGATTCGCCGGCATCGGCCGCCCGAACAGGTAACCCTGCACCTCATCACAGCCATGCTCACGCAGGAAGTCCAACTGCTCATGGGTTTCCACGCCTTCGGCAATCACCGCCAGGTTCAGGCTGTGGGCCATGGCAATGATCGCCCGGGCAATCTGTGCGTCCTGCTCACCCGAGGGCAGGCCGTCGACGAAGGTGCGGTCGATCTTCAGCACATCGATAGGGAATTGCTTGAGGTAGTTGAGCGACGAATAGCCGGTGCCGAAGTCATCCACCGCGATGCTCAGGCCCAGGTTTTTCAGGCTGGCGAGGATCTGCAGGGCTTCGTTGACTTCACGCATCAGGATACTTTCGGTCAGTTCCAGCTCCAGGCACGCCGGCGGCAGGCCGGTGTCCTTGAGGATGGTGGCAATGCGCGTGCCCAACTGGCCGTCGGAGAACTGCCGCGCCGAGATGTTCACTGAGACTTTCGGTACGCGCACTTTGTTCTGGTGCCAGGTCTTGAGCTGGCGGCAGGCTTCGCCGATCACCCAGTCGCCCACATCCACCACCAGCCCGAGTTCTTCCAGCACCGGGATAAAGTCCCCAGGCGGTACCAGGCCACGGCGCGGGTGGCGCCAGCGCAGCAGGGCTTCGGCGCCGGTCAGGCGTTTGCCGTCGCCGCTGAATTGCGGCTGGTAATAGAGCACGAATTCGTTCTGGTCCAAGGCGTGGCGCAGGTCGCTTTCCAGTTCCAGGCGCTCCAGGGCGCTGGCGTTCATGTCGGCCTGGTAGAACTGGAAGTTGTTCTTGCCGCGCTCTTTAGCGTGATACATCGCCGTGTCGGCGTTTTTCATCAATTGGCTCAGCTCGTTGCCGTCTTGCGGGCTGAGGGCGATGCCGATACTGGCGGTCACGAAGAATTCGCGGCCCTCCAGCACAAAAGGTTTGACCAGGCTGGCGAGGATCTGCTCTGCCACATGGATCGCACGGTTGAGCGCCATGTCGCGGCTGACCCGTGGTTGCAAAAGCAAGGTGAATTCGTCGCCGCCCATGCGCGCCACGGTGTCGTCCTCGGCCACACAACCGAGCAGGCGCGTGGCCATTTCCTTGAGCATCCGGTCGCCGGCCGCGTGGCCGAGGGAGTCGTTGATCGGCTTGAAGCGGTCAAGATCGAGGAACATCAGCACCACCCACGACTTCTGCCGTTCGGCCGACTGCAACGCGGTGTGCAGGCGGTCCTGGAACAGGGTGCGGTTGGGCAGGTGGGTCAGGGCGTCGTAGTAGGCCAGGCGGTGGATGCGCTGCTCACTGGCCTTGCGCTCGCTGATATCGCTGAAGAAGCATACGTAGCTGGCCAAGTCGCCTTCATCGTCGAACACGGCGGTAATGCCGACCCAGGCCGGGTAATGCTCGCCATTGAGACGCTTGAGCCACACTTCACCTTCCCAGGTGCTGTGCTGGTGCAATTGCTTGAGCACATAACGCAGATGGGCTTCCTGCTGCTCATCGACGGTGAGCATATTGGGCAACTGGTCGAGCACATCGCTCACCGCATAGCCGCTGACCCGGCTGAACGCCTCGTTGGCCTGCACGATATAACCGGCCGGGTCGGTGATCAGGATCGCCGAAGTGGAATGTTCGAACACCGTGGCTGCCATGCGTAGGTCTTTTTCGGCGCGGCGTTGCTGGCTGATATCGCGGCCCACGCCGAGGACGCCTTCAAACGCGCCATGTTCATCCCACACCAGCACCAGGCGCAGCTCAATCGGCACCTTGCGCCCGTCGGCGCGCAGGCAGTCGAACAGAAACAGTTGGGTCTGGACTTCATCACGCAAGGTGTTCAAGGCCTCGGGGTTGCCGAGGGCGCGGCTGACCTGTTCCATCAGGCTGTAAATGCCGGTCAACTGCTGAGGGTTGGCAACGATCGACTGCCAGCCGTTCTTGAACACCCAGTCCACGTCATAGCCCAGGACGGTGTTGACCGAGGGGCTGATGTAATTGAGGGCCAGTTGGCTGTCGGTGGAGCAGATCACGTCGCTGATGCTTTCGGCCAGCATCCGGTAGCGCTGTTCGCTGTCGCGTAGAGATTCGCTGGCTTCGATCTGGTCGGTAATGTCCTTGGCCACGCCGATGATCCGGGTGACCACCGTAGACGTATCGCGGGCCAGGGCCTGTTCGCGGATATCGAAGCGGCGCCACTGGTTATTGCGGTGACGAAAGCGCAGTTGGCAGTGCAGTTGGGTCGTGTAGCCGACCTGGCGTTGCTGTTCGCGCGCGTCATGGTAGTGCTCGGCGTCTTCGGGGTGTAGCAGGATTTCCCAGAAGTACTCACCCATTTGCTGCAGTTCGGCTTTGTTGTAGCCCAGGGTGTGGCCCAGATGGTGGTTGCTGAAAATCATGCGCTGGCTGATCACGTCCTGCACATACAGGTGATCGGGCACGGTGCGCACCACATCCGACCAGAAGCTTTCACGCTCCACCAGCGACAACTCGATCAGCTTGCGGCTGGTGATGTCGCTGATGCTGAGAATCACGGCCTTGACGTCATCCTGCTGCTCCGGCAAACGCATCACCAGCCACAGGTACTGTTCGTTGCCGGCCACGTCGTTGAGCTGGATTTCCAGCTCCAGCTGTTTTTGCCGGGTCAGTACGGCCTCCAGCACCTGATAGCCGATGGACGTGGCATTGCTCGGGCAATCATCGATCAGGCGTTCCCACGCCTGCTCGCAGGACGCGACGTTCAGCAGGCGCACGGCCATCTGGTTGACCTCGGTGACGCGCAACTCCTTGAGCAGTTGCTTGCGCTCCGTGGGGTTGGCCTGCAACCAGGCGAGCAACTGCTCGCGGCTTTGCACCTGGGTCTTGTTGCAAAACGCCTTGAGCCCCGACAGGTCCAACACGCACAACGCGACGCCGGTGCCTTCGAAGATGTCCTGGTAGCGTCGCCGGCCTTCATTCACCTGGCGTTGGCGGCGGCGCATGTTGAGCAGCACGATCACCGGGATCAGCGAAAACGCCAGGCCCAGCAGGCACTTGCCGATAAAGGCCGGCAGTAGTTGTTCCAACACCGCGCTGCGGTCAAACATGCCGCGCAGTTGCCAATCGCTTTTGCTCAACGGCGTGACCAGCACGCTGCGGTTCAACTCTTCCGGCGTCAGGGCGCCGGACCACTGCGCCGGCATGCCGCTGTCACGGCTGACCACACGATGGTTCAGGCTGTTCTCGATCGCCCACATCGGGCGCTGGCCCTGGACATCCTGGCGCGTGAGGTTGGCCAGATAATTGGGCGCCAGGCGCAAGGCCCAGTACACCTTGGAGCCACCGCTGGGTTGGTGCAGCAACAGATAGATGACCGTGCCGTCATTGTCGTTGCTCAGGTAGTAGGACTGGGCGTGACTGCGCTTGACCAGGTCTTCGAGCAGGGCACTGTCTTGGCTGCCTTCGGCAGTGTCGCTGATCAGTGCGCCGCTGGGGGCGAGCAGGGCGAAGCTGCGCAGGTCCGGCAGCGAGCGCTGCAACGTGCGCATCAGGGCCTGCTGCTGTTCGGGGTTGCGCGGCGGCTCGACAATCGGCAACAGGTTCAGGGCGATCTGCGCGCTCAGGGCCATGCTCTGGCTGATCTGCTCGGCCAGGTCGGCACTGTAGTCGATGGTGTATTGCTGTTGGTTTTTCTGGTTTTGCTGCAATTGGTCCAGCAGTTGCCAGAACAACAAGGCGAGCAACAGCAGGACAAGCGTCGCCAACGCGCCTTTCAAGGTGCCGTGCAGGGGCGCTCCCGGCGCAATATGAGCGGCGCGCAAGGGCGTGGGCGGCGTGACGTTGGACAAACTGTGATCCTGCGGTTTGGCTGGACTGGCGCGCGACGTGCACTATAAGCCGGACGCCCGAAGGGCGGCTAGCATGCCTTGAGTTGTGGCAAAGTGCCAGTCCTGCCTGGCTGGACTGCCCCAGCGCATTCAGGTAGCTTTGCCGGTTACGCGGGGGCGTTCCAGCCCCAGACACTCAGGCTTTTTTTGCTCGCTGGCATTGATGATAGTCAAAGGCCCGCGCGGCGCATGGCCTGGCACGGGCTTCGTCCGCTTAATTCATCAGTCACTGACGCTAGGTTCACCATGGCTCAATACGTCTTCACCATGCATCGGCTGGGAAAAGTTGTTCCGCCGAAGCGGGAAATCCTGAAAAACATTTCGCTGTCCTTCTTTCCAGGCGCCAAGATCGGCGTGCTCGGCCTCAACGGTTCGGGTAAGTCCACCCTGCTGAAAATCATGGCGGGCGTCGATACCGAGTTCGAAGGCGAAGCCCGCCCGATGCCGGACCTGAACATCGGTTACCTGCCTCAAGAGCCGATCCTGGACCCGACCAAGACCGTGCGTGAAGTGGTCGAAGAAGCCGTCAGCGTGATCAAGGACGCCCAGGCCCGCCTCGATGAGGTGTACGCCGCCTACGCCGAACCGGATGCCGACTTCGACAAGCTGGCCGCCGAACAGGCCAAGCTCGAAGCGATCCTGCAGGCGGGCGATGGCCACAACCTGGAGCGCCAACTGGAAGTCGCCGCCGATGCGCTGCGCCTGCCAGCCTGGGACGCCAAGGTCGAACACCTGTCCGGTGGTGAGAAGCGTCGTGTGGCCCTGTGCCGCCTGCTGCTGTCGGCCCCTGACATGCTGCTGCTCGACGAACCGACCAACCACCTGGACGCCGATTCTGTCGCCTGGCTGGAGCATTTCCTCCACGATTTCCCGGGCACCGTGGTTGCGATCACGCACGACCGTTACTTCCTGGACAACGTCGCCGGCTGGATCCTCGAACTCGACCGCGGCGCCGGTATCCCTTACGAGGGCAACTACTCCGGTTGGCTGGAAGCCAAGTCCGACCGTCTGGCCGCCGAATCCAAGCAGCAATCGGCCCACGAAAAAGCCATGAAGGAAGAACTGGAATGGGTGCGCAAAGGCGCCAAGGCCCGCCAGTCCAAATCCAAGGCGCGTCTGCAACGCTTTGAAGAAATGCAGTCGCAGGAATTCCAGAAGCGCAGCGAAACCAACGAGATCTACATCCCGGCCGGTCCGCGCCTGGGTGACAAGGTCATCGAGTTCAAGAACGTGACCAAAGGCTATGGCGACCGCGTGCTGATCGACAACCTGTCGTTCGCCATGCCAAAAGGCGCGATCGTCGGTGTTATCGGCGGTAACGGTGCGGGTAAATCCACGCTGTTCCGCATGCTGATGGGCAAGGAAACCCCGGACTCCGGCAGCATCGAGATCGGTGACACCGTGCAGTTGGCCTGTGTGGACCAGAGCCGCGACGACCTCGACGGCAGCAAGACTGTGTTCCAGCAGATCTCCGACGGTTCCGACCAGATCCGCATCGGCAACTATGAAATCCCGTCGCGCACCTACGTCGGCCGTTTCAACTTCAAGGGCGGCGACCAGCAGAAGTTCGTCAAGGACCTGTCCGGTGGTGAGCGCGGTCGCTTGCACCTGGCCCTGACCCTGAAAGAGGGCGGCAACGTCCTGCTGCTCGACGAACCGTCCAACGACCTCGACGTTGAAACCCTGCGTTCCCTGGAAGAAGCCCTGCTGGACTTCCCGGGCGCCGCCATTGTGATCTCTCACGATCGGTGGTTCCTTGACCGCGTCGCGACCCACATCCTGGCGTACGAAGATGACTCCCAGGCGGTGTTCTTCGAAGGCAACTACACCGAGTACGAAGCCGACCGCAAGAAGCGCTTGGGTGAGGCCGCTGCCCAGCCGCACCGTGTGCGTCACAAAAAGCTGGCCTGATGCTGCAATAGCCGCAACAGCCTGTTGAAAAAATACCCCTCACGCAGGGGTATTTTTTTGTCCGCGTTATGCCGGGAGCGTCGTGGGCGCCAGGTCCGGGCGGCTGCGCAGCAATTCTTCGACCACCCCCATGAACGCCTCGACCAACAATGAGCGTGACGGTGAGCGCGTGAGTATCAGCAGGTGTACCCAGGCTTCGGGGTCTGCCAAGGGGCGGTAGACCACGCCTTTCCTGGCCAGGGTTCGGGTGCACTGGGGCACGAGCGAGACACCTTGGCCTGCCGCCACCAGGGCGATGATCGAGGTGATCTGGCGCCCCGCAGGGCCCGGGCGCAGCGCCAGGCCACGGCGTTGATACAGGTGCTCGATGGAGCCGTTGAGGCCCGAACCGTAATCGCTGGGGAACAGAATCAACGGGTACTCACTGAGCTGGGCGAGGGTGACTTCGCTCTGCTCCGCCAGCGGGTTGTCGCTGCAAAGAGCTGCCACCAACGGTTCTTGCCCCAAGGACAAAGCCTCGACGCCGGTTTGCCCAGCCTCCGGCAGCAGGCGGCTCATGCCGACGTCGATGCGCCCGTCCAGCACGTGTGTGTGCAGGCTGCCGGAAGCGCTCTCCACCAGGGTCAGTTGCACATCGGGAAAACGCTGGGCGAAGGCTTGCAGGGTTTGGCTGAAGAGTTCCGACAACGCGATCGAGCTGGCATAGCCTACGACCAGTTGGCCGGTCGAGCCGGCAGCCAGTTTGGCGGCGATGTCTTGTGCAAGCCTGGCGTGTTCCAGCGCTGCGCGGGCATACGGCAAAAAGTGCTGGCCTTGGGCGGTCAGTGTGACCGTGCGACTGGTGCGGTCGAACAGGCGAAAGCCAAGCTCGGTTTCCAGGGCCGAGATCTGCCGCGTCAGAGGCGGCTGGGCAAGGTGCAGGCGCTGGGCCGCACGGCCGAAGTGCAGCTCTTCGGCGACCGTCAGGAAGTAACGTAACTTGCGTAGATCAAGCATTCTGTTTCCTGGGTATTGATCGGTCCGAATTCGGTATTGGTGTTCGCTGCGCTGGGTATTCTATAAACATCCTCGACTATAAGACGAGAGGCCACATGAACCCGCGCATGCATAACGCCCGCTTCGCCGTGTTCCTGTGTGGCTGTGCGGCGTTTCTGAATCTCTATGCGACACAGAGCATCCTGCCTGCGTTTGCCGAAAGCTTCCAGGTGAGTGCCCGGCAGGCAGGTTGGAGCATCACGGTGACCACGCTGGCGGTGGCGGTGACCGCGCCGTTTGTCGGGCGCCTGACCGGCCGTTTCGAGCAGCGCACGGTGATTGCCGTGGCCGCGTTGCTGCTGGCGCTGCCGACGCTGCTGACGGCCTATGTGGACAGTTTTGCCGAGCTGCTGGTGTGGCGTTTTGTCGAAGGGATGTTGATTCCCGTGGTGTTCGCCACCAGCGTGGCTTATATCGGTGATCGCTGGCGTGCGGCCACGGTCACCGAGATCACCAGTTTGTACGTTGCGGGGACGGTGCTCGGTGGGTTTGCCGGGCGCTTTGTCTCGGGTGTCATGACCCAATATGTGGGCTGGCGCGAAGCCTTCGAACTGTTGGCGGTGATTAGCCTGCTGGTCGGCCTGCTGATTGTGTGGCTGTTGCCGGCCAATCCGATGGCGCGGCCCGGCGTTGCGGCCGTGGGCATGCACGGGGTGCGCCGGCTTCTGCGCAAACCCTTGCTGGCGGCCTATGGCGTCGGTTTCTGCGTGCTGTTCTCCCAAGTCGCAACCTTTACCTATGCCGGGCTGTATCTCAGCCAGGCCCCGTTCAACCTGGGCGCCGCCGCCTTGGGCACTTTGTATGCGGTGTTCCTGCTGGCGCTGGTGGTCATTCCTGTTGCGGGGCGCTTGAGCAAATCGCGCCCACAATCGCAGTTACTGACCGGCGCTGTGGCGCTCGGCATCTGTGGCTCGGCGCTGACATTGTTACCGTCCCTGTGGCTGATCGTGTTGGGGCTGGCCCTGAGTTCGACCGGCGTATTCCTGGCACAGGCATCCGCCAATGCGTATATCGCCACCACGGCAGGCCCGGACAAGTCCGGCGCCGTGGGGCTGTACCTGACCGGCTATTACCTGGGCGGCAGCGCCGGCGCCGTGGCCCCGGCCATGCTTTGGAATCAATGGGGCTGGCCGGGCTGCGTCGCGTTGGTCGCAGGTTTTCAGCTGTTGTCGCTGGCGATTGCCCTGCTGGGCTGGAAACCGGTAAAGCCCCAGGCCCTGATCGCCGGACAGCGGGGCAAACCAGCCTGATTTTTCATCCGATAAAGGACTATGAGAGGTGAACATGACTAACACCGTGATCAAGCGCAGCCAGTTGTTGAAGCTCATCGAACCGGTATTGAACGACATGCCGGCCGGCGCCTTGCGCCACGCGCTGTTCGAAGCCTTCTGGGCTCAGGAAGACGCGCTGGTGGATATCGAAGACGCTTTTGCACGGCTCACCTCGCGTCGGCATTCGCCGGCGGTACTTCGCAAGTTCTTCGCCAGTTGGTCCAAGACCAATAATTCGGCGGCCAGTGTGTCCGGCCTGGCCAACCGCATTACCTTGCTGGCGCGCTCCGATGAAGGCTCCGCCGCCGCCGCGCAGTTGTACCGCGCCTGCGGCAGCCTGCAACGCATCACCGATGAAGATCTGGGCGCGTTGGGCAACACCTTGCACGCGGACCTGTTCTACACCATGGCCACCGCGCTGTGCGGTGATGACCAGTGGATATTGAAGGACAATTGCCTGCCCTCGGCACAGGCGTTCAAAGACTGGACCGACACCCGCCGCCTGCGTGATCGCGACCTGTTGCAGGGGTTACTGACCACGTTGATCCACGAGGTGTACACCCACGGCGAAGTGGAATTCATCCACCCGCTGTACTCGCAGTGGTTCGTGCGGGACATGGGCGTGCCGCCGGAGAAATCCCGTGCGACGGTGGCCTGGGTCACGGTGCACACCGGCGGTACCGAGAGCAACCATTTTGCCCATGCGGTGGCGGCGGTGAATGAGTTCACCACTGCCATGCAGATTGAAGTGGACCCCGTCACGGCGCGCGACATTTTTGCTCAATACCTGCAGCGTAAAGCCAGTGTGATGAGCGACTGTGCGCAGTTGCTGGGTTAACCCGGCGTTTTGCCTGAGAGCCTCTGACCCAGATGAACACCCTGAAGCAGACCGCAACGCCATCGTTGTCGCCGCCTGATCCGGTCAGCGTGCGTCGCCGCGCTCTGGTGGCAGGCTGCGGCGCGCATGCCGTGCACGATGGGCTGACCGATGTGATTTATGTGCTGTTGCCGATCTGGCAAGCGCAGTTCGGCCTCAGCTACGCCCAGATCGGCCTGTTGCGCGGTGCTTACGCGGGCATGATGGCCGGTTTTCAGTTACTGGCCAGCCGTGCTGCCGCACGCTGGGGGCGTGAACGCTTGCTGGTAGGTGGCACTGCGTTGGCGGGCCTGGCCTACCTGCTGGCCGGCCAGGCTGGCGGGCTGGGCGTGTTGCTGTTGGCGCTGCTGCTGGGCGGGCTCGGCGCGAGTACGCAGCACCCGCTGGCCTCGTCGTTGATCACCGATACGCACGAGGCCGGCGGGGGCGTCAAACAAGCGCTGTCGCAGTACAACTTCAGCGGCGATATTGGCAAAACCCTGATTCCGGGGTTGATCGGCCTGTTGCTGGCGGTCATCAGTTGGCGCGCCAGTGTCACCCTGCTGGGTGTACTCGGGCTGCTGGCGGCAGGCCTGTTGTGGTGGCTGATCCCGGCACGCGCCGAGGCTTCGGCGGCGCCGGTGAAAGCCACCCGTACGGGCGGCGGCGCCGGCTCCGCGAGCGGCCTGCGTGCGCTGATCGTGACCGGCACGCTGGACAGCGCCGTGCGCATGGGTTTCCTCACGTTCCTGCCGTTTTTGCTCAAGGCCAAGGGCGCCGGGCCTGCGGGCATCGGCCTGGCGCTGACCATGCTGTTCGTCGGCGGCGCCTTCGGCAAATTGCTGTGCGGTTACCTCGGTGCGCGCATCGGCATGATGAAAACGGTATGGGCCACGGAGTTCACCACGGCCGTGCTGATCGTCATGGCGGTGTACTTGCCCTACGCCGGCTTGATGGTGATGTTGCCGCTGCTGGGGCTGGCGCTGAACGGCACGTCGTCGGTGCTGTACGGCGCAGTCCCGGACTTGGCAGGGCCGGGCAGGCGCGACCAGGCGTTCGCCGTGTTCTACACCGGCACCATCGGTGGCGGCGCCTTGGCGCCGGTGCTGTTCGGCAGCCTTGGGGATGCCACCGGTGTGCCCATGGCCGTCCTGTTGTTGGCCGCCACCCTGTTGCTGACCTTGCCGCTGTCCTGGCGGGTTCAGCAAGGGTTGGAGGCCCAAGCCCGGTAGGGCGAACGAATTTTTCAGCGTGTTCTGGCAGGTATAACAATGAATAACAGTGAACCCTCTGCCGTGTCATTGCCGTTGTCCCAGCGTGCGCAACGTCTCAGCGCACCCGGCACGTCCAGCATGCGCAGTAAAGCCAATGCCTTGAAAGAAGCCGGCGTCAACGTGGTCAACTTTGCCGCGGGCGAATTGTCCTTCGATGCCTGCCCGGTGATGAAAGCCGCCGCGGCCGATGCGCTCGCCACTGCCCGCAACCGCTATACGCCGCCCATCGGCCTGCCCCAGCTTCGCCACGCGCTGGCGCAGCAGGTCACTCAGCGCTGCGGGGTGAGTTACGCCGCCGATGAAATAGCGGTGACCGCCGGTGCCAAGCAGGCGCTGTACAACGCTGCAATGGTGCTGCTCAATCCGGGGGATGAAGTCATCGTCGCGGTGCCGTACTGGGAAACCTTCCCCACCCAGATCCAACTGGCCGGTGGCGTTCCCGTCTATGTCGACACGGCTGCAGATGACTATCGCCTCACCTGCGCAGCGGTCCAGAAGGCCCTGACCCCGCGTACCCGGATGATTGTGATCAACACCCCGAACAATCCGACAGGCACGGTTTATCAGCGCGAAGAACTGTTGGGTATTGCCCGGCTCGCCTTCGCACACAGGCTTTGGGTGGTGTTCGACGAGTGTTACCGCAAACTGGTGCGCGCGCCCCATGAACATCACAACATCGTGTCGCTGTTTGCGCCGCTCAAACATCAGACGGTACTGGTCGATTCGTTTTCCAAGAGCCACGCGGTCACCGGCTGGCGGGTAGGGTATGCGTGCGCGCCCGCCCCAGTCATCGCCGCCATGCACAACCTGCAAGGGCATACGACGTCCAACCCCAGCAGCCTGTCCCAATATGCCGCGCTCGGCAGCCTGATGGCGGACGCGCCGCACTTTACTCGCCAGGTCAATGCCTTCCTCGACCAGCAATTGCTCGCGGCCTGCACCTGCCTGGGGCATGTCGACGGCATTCGGTGCGCCCCGCCGGAAGGGGCGTTCTATCTGTTTATCGATGTGTCCCGCAAGTTGGGGGGGCGCTACCTGGGCACCGTTATTCGTGACGTCGACCACTTGGCCGATCTGTTATTGACCGAGGCCCATATTGCGGTAGTGCCAGGCTCTGGCTGTGGTGACGGCAACAGCATCCGTATCTCCTACGCCGTTGAGCGTGAAGCGCTGATTGAGGGCCTCACACGCTTCGCTCGTTTCATGTCAGAAATCGTTGCGCATTAACCCCACCTTAAAAGGATATGAGCCGTGGAAAATCTGAGCCGCCAATTTATCGGGTACGTGAACCAGGCGCTGGTGGATGTCGAGGACGGACATCTGGCCCAGGCCCTGCTCAGCGGTTTCAACAGTCAAACCGCCGCGCTGGACACGTACTGCGAGACCTATGTCGACATGACCTCCAGTAATTGGAGCGAGTCGTCACTGTGTACGTTCTTCTGTGGCTGGCGTAGCCCGGACGGCGCCGCCCATGCCGTCTCGAGCATCATCGTGCGCATCCTCCAGGAGTCGGCATCGTTGACGGATGACGCCCGGTTGAAAATGCTCGAGGCGGCGGCCCATTGTGGGGAGATCATTGTCGAGGACATCGGGCTGGGTGAAATGCATGGGCATCCGCACCACTCCAAGCTGTATTACCGCATGGCTTCGGCCATCTGCGGCTCCGATGAATGGCGCCTGCAAGACAAATTCCTCAACCCGATTACCAAGGAGTTCTCCGGTTGGGTGGGGGAAAAGCGCCCGTTGGCGCCGCTGCTCATCGAAGCGCTGGAAATGATGGCCATGACGGAGTTGTTCAATACCGGCGAATACAACCTGATGACCCCGCTATGGAAACAGTGGTTGCGCGATGTGCGGGGCTATAGCGCCGGTGAGGCCAGCCGCGTCGCAAGTTTTCTCAGCGTGCATTGCGGCAGCGTGGAAGCGCGCCACTTCAAGCATGCTGCAGAGGCGTTGCGGCTGTATGCCAGCGCCACCGGGCAGGCCGTGGATTACGCGCGTATCGCACGGCTCTCCAGGGAGTACGTGGCCAGGGCCTGCGAACATCTGCAAAAGATGGCGTCGGTGCTCAAGTGCGAACAGCCCGCATGGGATTGAGGCTGTCCGATAACCCTTGTTGTGCCGCTGATAAGGAGCCTGAACCCTATGATGGATACCGAAGCGCGCCGACGTCCTCTGTCGGCGCTATTGGATAGCAACCGTTGCCTACGTGTACTCGAAGCCCATAGCCCGATATCGGCGTTGCTCGCGCAGCGCGCCAGGCTGGAGATCAGCCCAGGGCATACGGTGGGGTACGACGCCATCTGGTCGAGTTCGCTGACCGACTCGACCCAGCGCGGGCTACCCGACATCGAAATTCTTTCGCCCAGTAACCGATTGCCGGGGATTCGCGAAATATTCGATGTGTGCTCGCTGCCGCTGATCTTCGATGCCGATACCGGCGGCAAGGCCGAACATTTCGCGATTCATATCAAGATGCTGGAGCGTGCGGGCGTCTCGGCGGTGGTGATCGAAGACAAGTGCGGCTTGAAGAAGAACTCACTCTTGGGCATCGAGGTCGACCAGGCGCAGGAGTCCATCGAGGCCTTTTGCGCCAAGCTCCAGGCCGGCTGCACGAGCCGCACCGGCTCAGGGCTGATGATGATTGCCCGGTGTGAAAGCTTGATTCTGAATCGCGGCATGGAAGAGGCGATGGCACGGTGCCTGGCGTATGTCGAGGCGGGGGCGGATGGCATCATGATCCACAGCCGCAAGCAGGATGGCCTGGAAATCCTGGAATTCGCCCGGCAGTTTCGCCTGCAGCGGCCCAGGGTACCGCTGATTTGCGTGCCGACCAGCTATGTTCACCTGAAGTTCGAGGTGCTGGAGCGAGCAGGTTTCAATGCGGTGATTTATGCCAATCACATGTTGCGCAGTGCCTACCTGGCCATGCGCGATACCGCCGTCGGCATACTCGCCAATGGCAGGACGCTGGAGCTGGAGCCACGTTGCCTGGGCATCGACGAGATACTCGACCTGGTGCCCGGTACGCGCTAGAGACATGCGCGGGTCTGTGGGCAAATGCTGTGGGAGCGGGCTTGCTCGCGAAGGCGGTGTGAAGTGCGCCCCAAAAGTTGGACAGCTGTTGGTTAGGTTACAGCGGACCGAGTTCTGTACGCTACAGGGCTCAGTCCGCCAAGCTTCGTTTTGATTCGCTTATGGTTGTAGTAATGGATGTACTCA
>NZ_WJZM01000088.1:0-16550 GCF_021609545.1 Pseudomonas sp. PA-1-6B | reverse complement strand
TCCCACATTGGATCGCGGGGCATCAGTTATATCTGTGTCGGCTGCCAGGCCGTCACGGGAGCAAGCTCCCTCGCCACAGATTTAGCGTCGTGCCGAAGTTGTGTAGATACCTATGCTGCGATAGCGGCGAATCAGTCAGTATTTTCAGTGGCTGACACACCGCTATCGCAGGCAAGCCAGCTCCCACAATTTGGATCTATGTTCGACAATGAGATTTAGCTGGGTTTGATGCGCTCTGAAGGCCTGCGCACTCCCGCCACAATCTTGTCCACCGCCTTGGTCGCCGCCACCATACCGAACGTGGCCGTGACCATCATCACTGCGCCAAACCCTCCCGCGCAGTCAAGCTTGACCCCGTCGCCGACAAAACTCTTCTGCAAACAGATACTGCCATCGGGTTTGGGATAGCGCAGTTGTTCGGTGGAAAACACGCAGGGCACGCTGTAATGGCGGGTCACCGTGCGCGAGAAGCCATAATCGCGGCGCAAGGTAGAGCGTACTTTCGACGCCAGCGGATCATTGAAGGTGCGGTTCAGATCGCACACCTGGATCAGCGTGGGGTCAATCTGCCCGCCGGCACCGCCAGTGGTGATGATCTGGATCTTGCGGCGCTTGCACCAGGCAATCAGCGCCGCCTTGGCGTTGACCGCGTCGATGCAGTCGATCACGCAGTCGATAGTCGGGGGGATGTACTCGGCCATGGTGTCGCGGGTGACGAAGTCTGCCACCGCGTGCACGGTGCACTCAGGATTAATACCGCGCAAACGCTCGGCCATCACTTCGACCTTGGGCTTGCCCACGGTGCTGTCCAAGGCATGCAACTGGCGGTTGCTGTTGCTGACGCAGACATCGTCCAGGTCAAACAGCGAAATCTCGCCCACCCCGCAGCGGGCAATCGCTTCCGCCGCCCAGGAACCCACGCCGCCGACGCCGACAATCGCCACATGGGCCGCTTTCAAGCGCTCCAGGCCCTCAAGCCCGTACAAGCGGGCGACGCCTGCAAACCGCGGATCTTCTGTACTCATCATCATTACCCCAAAAACCGGCGCGCATTATAGGGCTACGGAGCGGCAAGTTTTAAGCTACAAGTTACAAGTGAAGAACTTAGATGGAGTTTCGCAGACTAACGTCCGGCTTTTCTCTGTCTGCTGTACGCTCAGGGAAGCGCCAGTGTAGGATGCGCGCCGTTCGGCGCAGGCCGACACCTCTTTCGTTCCGCACCCTTTGGAACCCGACATAACCATGGCATCGCGTAAATTTGGACTCAACCTGGTGGTGGTGCTGGCAATTGCCGCGCTGTTCACCGGTTTCTGGGCGCTGATCAACCGCCCGGTCACCGCTCCCAACTGGCCCGATCAGATCTCCGGTTTTTCCTACTCGCCGTTCCAGCAAGGCCAGTACCCGCAGAAAGGCCAGTACCCTACCGACGAACAGATGCGTCAGGACCTTGCGATCATGAGCAAGCTGACGGACAACATCCGTACCTACTCGGTGGACGGCCCCCTGGGGGATATACCCAAGCTGGCCGAAGAGTTTGGCCTGCGCGTGACCCTGGGGATCTGGATCAGCCCGGACCTTGAGCGTAACGAGCGGGAGATCCAGCGCGCTATCGAGATCGCCAACACCTCGCGCAGTGTCGTGCGCGTAGTGGTGGGCAACGAAGCGTTGTTCCGTGAAGAAATCACCCCCGAAGCCCTGATCGTGCTGCTCGACCGCGTGCGCGCCGCCGTGAAAGTCCCGGTGACCACCTCCGAGCAATGGCACATCTGGGAAAAGAACCCGCAACTGGCCAAGCACGTCGACCTGATCGCCGCGCACATCCTGCCGTTCTGGGAGTACATCCCGATGGACAAGGCCGGCCAGTACGTTCTCGACCGCGCCAAGGACCTGAAGAAAGCCTTCCCGAAAAAGCAGCTGCTGCTATCGGAAGTGGGCTGGCCGAGCAACGGCCGTATGCGCGGTGGCAATGAGACGTCGCCGGCCGACCAGGCGATTTACCTGCGTACGCTGGTCAACAAGCTCAACCGCCAGGGTTACAACTACTTTGTGATCGAGGCCTTCGACCAGCCGTGGAAGGTCAGCGACGAAGGTTCGGCGGGTGCGTATTGGGGTGTATTCAATGCCGCGCGCCAGCAGAAATTCAATTTTGACGGCCCGGTGGTGGCGATTCCGCAATGGCGGGTACTGGCCATCGGTTCGGTAGTGCTTGCGCTGCTGTCCCTGACCCTGTTGATGATCGACGGCTCAGCCCTGCGCCAGCGGGGCCGTACCTTCCTGACCTTCATTGCGTTCCTGTGCGGGTCGGTGCTGGTCTGGATCGGCTACGACTACAGCCAGCAATACAGCACCTGGTTCAGCGTGACGGTCGGTGTGTTGCTGGCACTCGGCGCCCTGGGCGTGTTCATTGTGTTGCTGACCGAAGCCCACGAACTGGCGGAAGCGGTGTGGACCCACAAGCGCCGGCGTGAATTCCTGCCCGTGGAAGGCGACTCGGACTACCGCCCTAAAGTATCGATCCACGTGCCGTGCTACAACGAGCCACCGGAAATGGTCAAGCAGACCCTCGATGCCCTGGCCGCCCTCGACTATCCGGACTACGAAGTCCTGATCATCGACAACAACACCAAGGACCCGGCGGTGTGGGAGCCGGTACGCGACTACTGCGAAACCCTCGGCCCGCGCTTCAAGTTCTTCCACGTCGCGCCCCTGGCCGGTTTCAAGGGCGGCGCGCTGAACTACCTGATCCCGCACACCGCCAAGGATGCCGAAGTGATCGCAGTGATCGACTCGGACTACTGCGTATCGCCGAACTGGCTCAAGCACATGGTGCCGCACTTCGCCGACCCGAAAATCGCCGTGGTGCAGTCGCCCCAGGATTACCGCGACCAGAACGAAAGCACCTTCAAGAAACTCTGCTACGCCGAATACAAGGGCTTCTTCCATATCGGCATGGTGACCCGTAACGACCGTGACGCGATCATCCAGCACGGCACCATGACCATGACCCGCCGCTCGGTGCTTGAAGAGCTGGGCTGGGCCGACTGGTGCATCTGTGAAGACGCCGAACTGGGCCTGCGCGTGTTCGAAAAAGGCCTGTCCGCGGCGTACTACCACGACAGCTACGGCAAGGGTTTGATGCCGGATACCTTTATCGACTTCAAGAAACAGCGTTTCCGCTGGGCCTATGGCGCGATCCAGATCATCAAGCGCCACACCGCCAGCCTGTTGCGCGGCAAGGACACCGAACTGACCCGCGGCCAACGCTACCACTTCCTTGCGGGCTGGTTGCCGTGGGTGGCCGATGGCATGAACATCTTCTTTACCGTCGGCGCCCTGTTGTGGTCTGCGGCGATGATCATCGTGCCGACTCGGGTCGACCCGCCATTGCTGATTTTCGCAATCCCGCCGTTGGCGTTGTTTGTGTTCAAGGTCGGCAAGATCATCTTCCTCTACCGTCGTGCGGTAGGTGTGAACTTGAAAGATGCGTTCTGCGCGGCGCTGGCCGGGTTGGCGCTGTCTCATACCATCGCCAAGGCGGTGTTGTACGGCTTCTTCACCAGCAGCATTCCGTTCTTTCGTACACCGAAAAATGCGGATAACCACGGCTTCTGGGTGGCAATTTCCGAAGCCCGCGAAGAAATGTTCATCATGCTGCTGCTGTGGGGCGCGGCGCTGGGGATCTACCTGGTGCAAGGCCTGCCGAGCAATGACATTCGCTTCTGGGTGGTGATGTTGCTGGTGCAGTCGCTGCCGTATGTGGCGGCGCTGATCATGGCGTTCCTGTCGTCGCTGCCCAAACCTTCGGCGGCGCCTGAGCCCGCGCCGGCGGCGTAAAAAGTCACGCGATGCACTAAACGGCGGCCCTTGGCCGCCGTTTTGCTATAAGATAACGGCCGTTTGTGAGACTTGGCCTGGCCCAATTCTATGTGGGAGCTGGCTTGCCTGCGATGCAGACGCCGCGGTCTGACAGGCACACCGCAGCGATGCTATCGCCGGCAAGCCAGCTCCCACATTGGAATTGCGTCGCTCCAGGCTCGGTATTTCCACATTCGTCCTGCGCCCACCACACGCTTTCCGGAGTTCCCCCATGACGGCCCATGCCGACCTTTCGCCGACCCTTCAACTGGCCATCGACCTGATCCGTCGCCCGTCGGTCACACCGATCGATGCCGATTGCCAGAAGCTGATGATGCAGCGCCTGGGCGACGCCGGTTTTGCGCTTGAACCGATGCGCATTGAAGACGTGGACAACTTCTGGGCCACCCACGGCAAGCACGAAGGCCCGGTGCTGTGTTTTGCCGGTCACACCGACGTGGTGCCGACCGGCCCGGTACAGGCCTGGCAGAACGACCCGTTCGACGCGTTGATCGATGACAACGGCATGCTCTGCGGCCGTGGGGCGGCGGACATGAAAGGCAGCCTGGCGGCGATGCTGGTGGCGGCGGAGCGTTTCGTCAGCGACTACCCGGATCACAAGGGTTCGGTCGCCTTCCTGATCACCAGCGACGAAGAAGGCCCGGCGCACCACGGCACCAAGGCCGTGATCGAACGCTTGGCCGCACGCAAGGAGCGCCTGGACTGGTGCATCGTCGGCGAACCGTCGAGCACCAGCCTGGTGGGCGACGTGGTCAAGAACGGCCGCCGTGGCTCCCTTGGTGCCACCTTGACCGTGCGCGGTGTACAGGGCCACGTGGCTTATCCGCACCTGGCGAAGAACCCGATCCACCTCGCAGCACCGGCGCTGGCCGAACTCGCCGCCGAACATTGGGATGACGGCAACGCGTTCTTCCCACCGACCAGCTTCCAGATTTCCAACCTCAACTCCGGTACCGGTGCCACCAACGTGATCCCAGGTGACCTGACGGCGGTGTTCAACTTCCGTTTTTCCACCGAGTCCACCGTCGAGGGCCTGCAACAACGCGTCGCGGCCATTCTCGACAAACATGGCCTGGACTGGCACGTGGAGTGGGCGCTGTCGGGCCTGCCGTTCCTCACCGAGCCAGGCGCTCTGCTGGATGCAGTTTCGGCCAGCATCCTGGCGATCACCGGGCGCGAGACCCAGGCGTCCACCAGTGGCGGTACTTCCGATGGGCGCTTCATTGCAACGTTGGGCACCCAGGTGGTCGAACTGGGCCCGGTGAACGCGACGATCCACCAGGTCAATGAACGCATCCTGGCCAGCGACCTCGACGTGCTGACCGAAATCTACTACCAGACCCTGATCAAGTTGCTCGCCTGATGCTTGCCTGCCCCATTTGCAGTGCACCGCTCAATACCGTGGACAATGGCGTGGCGTGCCCGGCCGGGCACCGCTTCGACCGCGCGCGCCAGGGTTATTTGAACCTGTTGCCGGTGCAGCACAAGAACAGCCGCGACCCAGGCGACAACCTGGCCATGGTCGAGGCGCGCCGCGACTTCCTCAACGCTGGCCACTATGCGCCAGTGGCCAAGCGCCTGGCCGAACTGGCCGCCGAGCGTGCACCGCAGCGCTGGGTGGATATTGGCTGTGGTGAGGGTTACTACACCGCACAAATCGCCCAGGCCCTGCCCGATGCCGATGGCTACGCGCTGGATATCTCCAAGGAGGCGGTCAAGCGCGCGTGCAAACGCAACCCGGCGCTGACCTGGTTGATCGCCAGCATGGCCCGCGTGCCATTGGCCGATGCCAGTTGCCAGTTCCTCGCCAGCGTGTTCAGCCCGTTGGACTGGCAAGAGGCCAAGCGCCTGCTCAGTCCCGGCGGCGGTTTGATGAAGGTCGGCCCCACCCGCGGCCATTTGATGGAACTGCGCGAGCGTCTTTACGACGAGGTACGCGAGTACACCGACGACAAGCACCTGGCCCTGGTGCCGGACGGTATGAGCCTTGCTCACAGTGAAACCCTGGAATTCACCCTGAGCCTGGCCGAAGCCCAGGACCGCGCCAACCTGCTGGCGATGACGCCCCACGGCTGGCGGGCCAGTGCCGAGCGCCGCCACGAGGTGATCGAGGCGGCTGAGCCGCTGCAGGTCACGGTGTCGATGCGTTACGATTATTTCGTGCTTCAATGACTGACGTTCACCCATCCGCGAATGGATTTTCGAATCCCGCAACGAGGAACATCCATGCGCCAACCCGATATTGAGATTTACCTGAAGGACGCCGACGTCGATCACAAGGCCATCGCTGCCTGGCTGGGCGCCGCACTCGGCCCGTGTACCGACTGGGTCCAGAAAGGCCAGACCTACAAGTGCAAGGCCGGCAGCGTGCCGGTGACCTGGCTGCCCAAGGCGGTGGGCAAATGGAACAGCCTGTACCTGGAAAGCGACCAGACCCCATGGGACGACGACATCGCCTGCGCCCGCGCCGCGTTTGCCGCGCTGAACGTCGAAGTGCGTTGCGCACCGGGCACCTGGGTTGAGGAAGAAGGTGAGGAAAGTGCCGACACCTGGATTCGCATCAGCGAAGACGGTGAAGAGCAGATCACTTGGAAAACCGCCTGACAGCGGATTGCTAACCCAATCAATGTAGGAGCTGGCTTGCCTGCGATGCAGACACCTTGGTCTATCAGTCAGACCACAGTGATGCTATCGCAGGCAAGCCAGCTCCCACAGTTGAATGGGTTAGCAAAACAAAGTTGTTACAGGCCCACCACATCCTCCGCCTGCAAGCCCTTCTCGCCCGTCACCACGGCGTACTCCACCTGCTGGCCTTCGGCCAACGAACGGTGGCCTTCACCGCGAATGGCGCGGTAGTGCACAAACACATCCTTGCCATCCTCACGCTGGATAAAGCCGTAGCCCTTTGCATCGTTGAACCACTTCACATTCCCGGTTTCGCGCGTTGACATCTGTTCACTCCCACTGGTTTTTTATTGTTGAGTCGCTCGCATTGAACTGCCGAGTATAAGACAGGCTCAAAAACCATCAACTCAACTTTACATCGCTGCTTTTTTGCCGATTTTCGGCGAATACGGCACACTACCCGCCCGAGCGCCTGCTCGGTTTTTTCCACTTGAAGCAGCTCGCCTATGACCCGCTCCCCGTTCCGCCGTCTGGTGTTTGGCACCTTGCGCCGACTGTTGTACCTCTGGGTTCGCTCAGAGACGATCAACCAGTCGTCCCTAACCCTCAACCTGGACCGCAGCCGGCCGGTTTTCTACGTCCTGCAATCCCCCTCCCTCACCGAGTTGGCGGTGGTCGATGCCGAGTGCACCAAGGCTGGCCTGCCACGTCCGGTGCTGCCGGTGTCGGTGGGGCCGTTGATGGAGCCTGCGGCGTTCTTCTACCTCACGCCGGATCCGGATTGGCTCGGCCGCCAGGACAAGCGCGGTGCGCCGCCCACCCTGACGCGCCTGGTCAACACCCTCACCGAACACGCCGAAGAGAATGCACAAATCATTCCGGTCAGTGTGTTCTGGGGCCAATCCCCCGAAAGCGAGTCCAGCCCGTGGAAGCTGTTGTTCGCCGACAGCTGGGCGGTCACCGGGCGTCTACGCCGGTTGTTGAGCATCCTGATCCTGGGGCGCAAGACCCGCGTGCAATTCTCCGCGCCTATCAACCTGCGTGAATTGATCGAGCACAATAAAGGCCACGAACGCACCGTACGCATGGCCCAGCGCATCCTGCGTGTGCACTTGCGTAACCTGAAGACGGCAGTGATCGGCCCCGACCTGTCCCACCGGCGTAATCTGGTCAAGGGCCTGGTCAATATGCCGCTGGTACGCCAAGCCATTGCGGATGAAGTCGAACGCGAAAAGATCGCCCCGGAAAAAGCCAAGGCCCTGGCCCTGCGCTATGGCAACGAGATTGCCTCGGATTACACCTACACCGCGATCCGCTTCCTGGAAGTGGTATTGAGCTGGTTCTGGAACAAGATCTACGACGGTATCAAGGTCAATAACATCGAGGGCGTGCAAAAGGTGGCCCAAGGCTACGAGGTGATCTACGTGCCTTGCCACCGCAGCCACATCGACTATCTGCTGCTGTCCTACCTGCTGTTCAAGAACGGCCTGACCCCGCCGCACATCGCCGCCGGCATCAACCTCAACATGCCGGTGATCGGCAGCCTGCTGCGCCGTGGCGGTGCGTTTTTCATGCGCCGCACCTTCAAGGGCAACCCTTTGTACACCTCGGTGTTCAACGAATACCTGCACACCCTGTTTACCAAGGGTTTCCCGGTGGAATACTTCGTCGAAGGCGGCCGCTCGCGCACCGGGCGCATGCTGCAACCGAAAACCGGCATGCTGGCGATCACCTTGCGCAGCTTCCTGCGTTCCTCGCGCATGCCCATCGTGTTCGTGCCGGTGTATATCGGCTATGAGCGCGTGCTCGAAGGCCGCACTTACCTGGGCGAACTGCGTGGCGCGAGCAAGAAGAAAGAGTCGATCTTCGATATTTTCAAAGTGGTCGGCGCGCTCAAGCAGCGCTTCGGCCAAGTGGCGGTCAACTTCGGTGAGCCGATCAAGCTGGCGGAGTTCCTCGACGCCGAGCAACCGGACTGGCGCGCCCAGGAACTGGGGCCGAACTACAAACCGGCCTGGCTAAACGAAACCACCAATCGCCTCGGCGAACAGGTGGCGCGTCATTTGAACGAAGCCGCTGCGGTGAACCCAGTGAACCTGGTGGCGCTGGCCCTGCTGTCCACCACCCGCCTGGCTCTGGATGAACAGGCCATGGCCCGCCAGCTGGACCTGTACCTGGCGCTGTTGCGTCGTGTGCCCTACTCGCCCCATACCACTTTGCCGGAGGGCGATGGCCTGGCGCTGATCAAGCACGTCAAGGACATGAACCTGTTGTCCGAACAGAGCGACGCCCTGGGCAAAATCGTTTATCTGGATGAGCAGAATGCCGTCCTGATGACCTACTACCGCAACAATGTGCTGCACATCTTCGCCCTGCCAGCGTTGCTGGCGAGCTTCTTCCAGAGCAGTTCGCGCATGACCCGCGAACAGATCCTGCGCTACACCCACGCGCTCTACCCGTACCTGCAATCGGAGCTGTTTATCCGTTGGTCGCTGGAGGATCTGGACAGCGTGGTCGACCAGTGGCTGGACGCGTTTGTCGAACAAGGCCTGCTGCGTTTCGAAAACGCCGTATACCTGCGCCCGGCGCCGAGTTCGCGGCACTTTGTGCTGCTGACGCTGCTGTCCAAGAGCATCGCCCAGACCCTGCAACGTTTCTACATGGCGATCTCGTTACTGCTCAACAGCGGCCAGAACAGCATCAGCGCCGAAGAGCTGGAAGACCTGTGCACGATCATGGCCCAGCGCCTGTCGATCCTGCACGGCCTCAATGCCCCGGAATTCTTCGACAAGAGTCTTTTCCGACATTTTATCCAGACGTTGCTGGAGCAAGATGTGCTGCGCCGCGATGAAGCCGGCAAGCTGGGCTATCACGACCTGCTCGGCGAACTGGCCGAAGGCGCCGCCAAACGCGTACTGCCGGCGGATATTCGCCTGTCGATCCGCCAGGTTGCCTTGCACCGCGTGGACGGCGCAGCCGAGGCTGCGGCCGAACCGGTTGCCGTCAACCCTGAAGCATAGCGCTAGACTGAATGAGGCGCCGGGCGGATTCCGGCGCCGTTGAAAAGGAGCCGCACCTTGAAAAAACTCATCCTCCTGGGCCTGACCGCCCTGCTCGGAGCCTGCCACTCGATGACCCCAACCCCGAAGGCCAGCCTCGACGGCGAAGTGTTCTACCTGCAACGCATCGCCCTGCCGCCAGCCGCCACCTTGAGTGTCAGCCTGCAGGACGTGTCTCTGATGGACGCCCCGGCCGTGACCTTCGCCGAACAGAAAGGCCCGGTCAAAGGCCAGGTGCCGCTGCCGTTTCACCTGAGCTATGACCCGGCCCAGGTTAAACCAGGCCACACATACTCGGTCAGCGCTCGCATCGAGCTGGACGGCAAGCTACTGTTTATCACCACCGAGCGGCACACCGTGCAGCTCAACGGCCAGGACCCACAACCGCTGCGCCTGCGCGTGGATGCGGCCGCACACTGATCATTCCCACCCCATAAGGAAGCGCCCATGCTCCGCAAATCTCTTCGCCTCACCGCCCTGTGTGCTGGCTTGCTATTCGGCGCCAACGCCATGGCCCTGGATCTCGGCAGCCTGTCCCAGGGTGAAGCCAGCGGCGGCCTCAAGGATGCCTTGACCCAAGGTGCACAGATTGCTGTGAAACAACTCGGGACGCCCGGTGGTTTCAGCAACAACCCGGACGTGAAGATCGGCCTGCCGGGCAAACTCGGCAAAGTCGCCGACAAGTTGAAAATGTTCGGCATGGGTGACCAGGTCACGCAACTGGAAACCAGCATGAACAAGGCAGCGGAAACCGCCGTGACTCAGGCCCAGCCGATCCTGGTCAACGCTGTGAAGAACATGAGCGTGACCGACGCCAAGGGCATTCTCAGCGGTGGCCAGGACTCCGCCACCCAGTACCTGAACAAAAGCAGCCGTGAAGAGATTCGCGCCAAGTTCCTGCCTATCGTCAAGGCCGCCACCGACAAAGTCGGCGTGGCCCAGCAGTACAACACCCTGGCCGGCAAGGCCGCGGCCTTTGGCGCGGTGGACGCCAAGAGCGCCAACGTTGAGAACTACGTGACCGAGCAGGCCCTGGATGGTTTGTTCAAGATGATTGCGCAGCAGGAAGAAACGATTCGCAAGAATCCAGCGGCTGCGGCTACCGGCTTGGCCAAGAAGGTGTTTGGCGCGCTGTAAAACCTGCCGATCTGCCCTGCGCCCCCACAAGCGCCTCGTATTCTCGAGGCGTTTGCGCAAAAAAGAGCCTCAAAGTCAGTAATTTATGGCCGCCTTCATGACAATCGTCAGCTCAACGGTTTTTATGTAGCAACACTTCGCAGGGGGCTCGGGATTGCAATACTCAGCAGGGTTGGGTTTGCACTCCTCAGGAGGCTTGGGCTTGTAATACTCAGGGGGGTTGGTTTCGCAATCCTCAGGAGGCTTGGGTTTGCAATACTCAGGGGGCCTGGGTTTGCATTCCTCAGGGGGCTTGGGTCTGAAACTCTCAAGAGGCTTGGGTTTGCAATACCCAGGGCGCTTGGGCTTACAACGTTCAGGAGGGCTGGGTTTACACTTTTCAGGAGGTTTTGGCCTGCTGGGCGGACGCAGAAAAGCCTTCAAACTAGCTATACACATGGCGAACTCCTTAAATTCATTCCAATCACTACTGTTTCTGCCGACGAGCAAGAGCAGTAGGTACCTGCCAACCAGGTAACATTGAGTGGCAATCAATAAGGAAAGGTTCCTAGCCCCGTGTAGTGAGCTTCCTATCTCTCACATAGGAAAATTGCTCATTCTGCCGCATGCCAACGGTGACGGGGCGCGTACTCTCTACGCCCCGACAACCGAGATGACAGCCTGATTATCCAGCGTCCTTTTTGACGCGAAACCACGCGGCATAAAGCGCCGGGAGAAAGAGCAAGGTCAATGCCGTAGCCACGATCAACCCTCCCATGATCGCCACGGCCATCGGCCCGAAGAACACACTGCGCGACAGCGGAATCATCGCCAGCACCGCCGCCAGTGCCGTCAGAACAATCGGGCGAAAGCGTCGGACCGTAGCTTCGATAATCGCCTGCCAAGGTGCCAGGCCGGCCTTGATGTCTTGCTCGATCTGGTCCACCAAAATCACCGAATTACGCATGATCATTCCCGACAGCGCGATGGTGCCAAGCATGGCGACGAAGCCGAAGGGTTGGTGGAATACCAGCAGGAACAGGGTCACGCCTATCAGCCCCAACGGTGCGGTGAGAAAGACCATCGCCGTGCGCGAAAAGCTGCGCAGTTGCAGCATCAGCAAGGTCAGCACCACCACGATAAACAGCGGCACGCCGGCCTTCACCGAGTTTTGCCCACGCGCTGAATCTTCAACCGTGCCGCCCACTTCCAGCAGGTAGCCATCCGGCAGTTCGGCACGTACATCGGCGAGCGTCGGCAAGATCTGCTGCACGAGCGTCGCCGGCTGTTCCTTGCCATAGATATCGGCCCGCACAGTCACCGTGGGCAAGCGGTTGCGATGCCAGATGATGCCCTCTTCGAAGCCATATTCGAGGGTAGCAATTTGCGACAGCGCCACGCTTTTACCATTGTCGGTGGGCACGGCAAGGCTCGGCAGGCGCGACAGTTCGCTACGCTCATGCACTGTGCCGCGCAAGAGGATCTCGATCAATTCGTTGTCCTCACGGTACTGGCTGACGCTGGAGCCGGTCAGGGAACTCTGCAGGAATTTCGCCAGGTTGGCAGTGCTCACACCGAGGGCGCGGGCACGGTCCTGGTCGATATTCAGGTAGACGATTTTGCTTGGCTCTTCCCAGTCCAAGTGCACATTGACCACATGGGTATTTTCGCGAACCTTGGCCGCCACTTTGCGCGCCAGCGCGCGCACCTCTTCGATGTGCTCGCCGGTCACGCGAAACTGCACCGGGTAACCTACGGGCGGGCCGTTCTCCAGCCGTGTGACACGCGAGCGCAGGTCGGGAAATTGCTCGTTGAGGGTTTCGATCAGCCAGGTGCGCAGGCTTTCTCGCTCCTCGATGGTGTTGGCCAGCACCACAAACTGGGCGAAGCTGGCAGCGGGCAATTGCTGGTCCAGTGGCAGGTAAAACCGCGGCGAACCGGTGCCCGCGTAGGCGACATAGTTGTTGATGCCGGCATGCTCCTTGAGCAACGCCTCCAGGCGTTTGACCTGTTCGGCGGTGTTGCTGAGCGAAGCGCCCTCGGCCAGTTTCAGGTCGACCATCAACTCCAGGCGACCGGAAGCCGGGAAGAACTGTTGCGGCACGAAGCGGAACAGTGCAACCGAGCCGATAAACAGCAGCAAGGTCAGCACGATCACGGTTTTACGCCGTTGCACGCACCACTCCACCAGACGTCTTACACGCTGATAGAAGGGTGTGCCGTAAGGGTCCGGGCCGTCGGTACCGTGTTTGGCGGCGTGAATCTTCGCCAGGTCGGGCAGGAGTTTTTCCCCCAGGTACGGCACAAACACCACGGCTGCCACCCAGGAGGCCAGCAGTGCGATGGTCACCACCTGGAAGATCGAGCGGGTGTATTCCCCGGTGCTCGATTGCGCGGTGGCAATTGGCAAGAAGCCCGCCGCCGTGATCAGGGTGCCGGTGAGCATAGGGAACGCGGTACTGGTCCAGGCGAAACTCGCAGCCTTGAGCCGGTCGTAGCCCTGCTCCATTTTGATCGCCATCATTTCCACGGCGATGATCGCGTCATCTACCAACAAGCCCAGGGCCAGGACCAAGGCGCCAAGGGAAATCTTGTGCAGGCCGATGCCCAGGTAGTACATGCTGGCAAAGGTCATCGCCAGTACCAGCGGAATCGTCAGGGCAACGACCATGCCGGTGCGCACACCGAGGGAGAAAAAGCTCACCAGCAAAACAATCGCCAACGCTTCAGCCAGTACCTGGACAAACTCGCCGACGCTGGTCTTTACCGCTGCTGGTTGGTCCGACACTTTGCGCAGCTCCATCCCTGCCGGAAGGTTCTTTTGCAGGCGTGCGAATTGCGCTTCAAGGGCCTTGCCCAATACGAGGATGTCGCCACCGTCGCGCATGGCCACGGCCAGGCCGATGGCATCTGCGCCCATGTAGCGCATGCGCGGTGCCGGTGGGTCGTTGAAACCTCGATGGATGTCAGCCACGTCACCGATGCGGAAAGTGCGATCCCCCACGCGTATCGGAAAGTTGCGGATCTCTTCCACCGTCTTGAAGTTGCCAGAAACGCGCAATTGCACGCGCTCGGTAGGGGTTTCAAAGAAGCCGGCGGTGGACACCGCATTTTGTTCCTGCAACGCCTGCTGTACCGCAGCCAAAGGCAAGCCGAGGGTAGCGAGCTTGAGGTTGGACAGCTCGATCCAGATCTTCTCGTCCTGTAAGCCGAGCAACTCGACCTTGCCCACATCCGGGACACGTTGCAGCTGGATCTGGATGCGATCGGCGTAGTCCTTGAGCACGGCGTAGTCGAATCCGTCGCCGGTCAGGGCGTAGATATTGCCGAACGTGGTGCCGAACTCATCGTTGAAAAACGGCCCCTGGATATCCGGCGGCAAGGTGTGGCGGATGTCGCTGATTTTCTTGCGCACCTGATACCACAGCTCGGGAATCTGCGCCGAACGCATCGAATCACGGGCAATAAAGGTGACCTGGGATTCACCTGGGCGGGAGAACGACACGATGCGTTCGTACTCACCGGTCTCCATGAGTTTTTTCTCGATTCGCTCGGTGACCTGGCGCGATACCTCCTGGGCCGTGGCCCCGGGCCAGTTGGTCTTGATCACCATGGCCTTGAAGGTAAAGGGCGGGTCTTCGCTTTGCCCCAGCTTGGTGTAGGACAAGGTGCCAACCACGGCCAGCAGGATCATCAGGAACAGTACGATCTGGCGATTACGCAACGCCCACTCGGAAAGATTGAAACCCATGGGGACTACTCCTTGGCCGCCAGATTAACCACACGGTTGGAGCGGTCCACCGGGCGCACTGACTGGCCCTCATGGAGTACATGCACGCCTGCGGCAACCACCCAATCGGTGGCGGCCAATCCTTCCAGTATCGGTACGGTGTTTTCGCCAAAGGCACCAATGCGCACGGGAGTGCGTTCAAGGGTGTTGTCCGGTTGTACGCGCCAGACGTAGGACGCGCCGTTTTCGGCACTCAGGGCAGACAAGGGTACCGACAGCGCAATGACACCGTCGGCCTGGATGAAAACCCGCGCACTTTGGCCCAGTTCGGCGGGCACTTTGCCGCCGGTGAAGGCCACACGCGCGGCGAAAGTGCGGGATTTGGGATCGGCCGCGGGAGACAGCTCACGAATGCGCCCGGCAAAACGTTGCTCTGGCTGGCTCCATAACTCCACCGACACTGGCTGGCCGACCTTGAAGCGGCCAAAGCCCTGTTCAGGCAGGCTGATCAACACTTCACGCTCGCCATCGGTGGCCAGGGTGAACACGGTCTGACCAGCGGAAACCACTTGCCCCACTTCGACGGCACGCTTGGCGACCACACCGTCCTGAGGCGCACGCAGCACGGCGTAGCCGGCCTGGTTGCTCGACACATCGAACTCGGCCTTGATCTGCTTGAGGCGTGCTTCACCGGCTCGGTAGAGGTTTTCGGAATTGTCGTACTGCGACCGACTGACCATCTGCCGGTCCATCAAGGTCTTGTAGCGATCTCGTTCCGCACGCACCAGGCTGAGATTGGCCTCTGCAGCGGCTACTTGAGCGCGGGTCGCTTCCAGTTGCAGGCGCACGTCCTGGGGGTCGAGTTCGGCCAGCGGCTGGTTGGCCTTGACCCGCTCGCCCTCCTCCACCAGGCGCTTGCTGACTTTACCGCCGATGCGAAAGGCCAGGTCCGGCTCATAACGGGCACGCACCTCACCGGGGTAGCTGTCCATCGCCTGTGCCGAAGGCTGCGGTTGCACCACCATGGCCGGACGTACGGTGGTCTGGGCCGCTTCTTCATGGCCGCACGCGGCCAACAGGAAGACCAGGCTGACAGGCAAAGCAAGGGGCAGGAAAGCGCTGCGCATGCTGAAGGACCTTTCGCAAATAGAGCTTGGAATAATTATACTGGCCGGTATGTTATTAATACCAAACTCACCAGTCCAGTATTAAAGGTGAAAATGTCCGACAATCCTCTGAACACCGCAAGCCCCGGGCGTCCCAAGGACATGGCAAAACGCCAGGCAATCCTCGAATCGGCGAAATCGCTGTTCCTGGACAAGGGTTATGCGAACACCAGCATGGACGCCGTTGCCCTGGCGGCCGGCGTATCGAAGCTCACGGTTTACAGCCACTTCACCGACAAGGAGACGCTGTTCACCGCTGCGGTGGTGGCCAAATGTGAAGAGCAGTTGCCGGTGATGTACTTCGAGCTTCCCGAAGGCATGCCCGTCGAGACGGTGTTGCTCAACATCGCACGCGGCTTTCATCGGCTGATCAACAGCGAGGAGTCGGTAAACCTGCATCGCCTGATGATGACCACCGGCAATCAGGACGTGAAACTCTCCCAGATCTTCTTCAACGCCGGCCCCATGCGCATGCTGCAAGGCATGGAGCGCCTGCTCGGTAAGATTCACCAGGGCGGCGCGCTGAGCATCGACACACCGTTCAAAGCCGCGGAGCACTTCTTTTGCTTGCTTAAGGGCACGGCGAACTTTCGTTTGTTGTACGGGTGTGGCGGGCAATTGAGTGCGCAAGAGGCCGAGGAGCATGTGCAGGACGTGGTGAAGTTGTTTATGCGGGGCTATCGCAGCACGGGGCTCGACAGCACTGCATAGGCGGTAGCAACCGACGGTAACCACGATGCGAAGCGAGTCGCTCTTGATCTGCTCTTGATCTGCTTTTGATCTGCTTTTGATTTTGATCTTAAGCGCCCCGTCAAACCACGCTGGCCGGAATTCGACAGGGATTTGGGGGATAAACCGGCAGGGATGCCGGTTTAGCCGCCCCGCGCCATGGATGGCGCGTGGCGGCGGCCCCCCCAAATCACTGGCGGATTACGGGCACACCGAGCCTAAGCGAGGTGCCGAGTGGTGGGGCAAGAG
>NZ_WJZM01000087.1:0-18039 GCF_021609545.1 Pseudomonas sp. PA-1-6B | reverse complement strand
TCCGGCCAGCGTGGTTTAACGGGGCGCCTAAGATCAAAAGCAGATCAAGATCAAGAGCGGCTCGCTTCGCATCGTGGTTACCGTTGAGCTAACAGAGTTATGTAGATACCTATGCTGCGATGAGGCCACATCAGGCGCCGCGAGGCTTCCTGACCAACCGCAACCCCGCAATCACCACCGCAAACACCGCAAACGTCGTGTTGTACAGCGCCAGCGCCGGCAACCCGAACACCATCCCCAGCACCGCCAGGGCCCACCCCGTACGCCCAGGCACGAAAAACGCCAGCACCGAGGTGACCAATGCCGCCCACCCCAGCAGCTTGAAATGAATCATCAAACCCATGTTCGAACGCACCTGGCATTCCCAGCGGCTGGCCTCATCAGCGCAGATGCCAACCCATTGCCCATCCTCCATGAAGCCATAGCGTGCGGCATAACTGGCGGCCAGCCATAACGGCAGGGCAATAAGCAGCAGGATCAACGGCAAACGACGGGACATGGGGCACTCCGATAGGCAAAAACGGCGCCCAGCTTAATCCCACGGCGGCCGTTAGCAAGGTGTTCGCGCAGATATCTGTTCAACAATGCATGGCAAAGTGTATCGTCTCGCTACTATTACCCCGATTCCGACGTTTAATTCCGACTTTTCGTGCCGAGTGTTGGCACTTCGGTGACAAGGCGGTGGTCATAGCCTGCGAACTTCATTCAGCCCGTTCCTCTTAGGGATTAAGTCATGCTCCGTTCCTTGCGCTGTGCTGCCTTGCTGGGCAGCCTATTTTTGAGTGCGTCAGCACTGGCCGTCGATATCGACCAAGCCAGCTATGGCTACCCTTTGACCAACCCGTTCGAAGCGACCATCGCCACCACACCTCCCGATCTGCGGCCAACCCTGCCGACAGATGACGAGATCAACCAGTCCGACTACACCCTGACGATGCGCCCCGAGCGCGAGTTCAGCCTGCCGGACAATTTCTGGGCGGTGAAGAAACTCACCTACCGCATTGCCAAGCAGGACCGTGCTGCGCCTTTGATCTTCCTGATCGCCGGCACCGGTGCACGCTTTGACAGCAGCATCAACGAATACCTGAAAAAGCTGTATTACCAGGCCGGCTACCATGTGGTGCAGCTCTCCTCGCCAACCAGCTTCGACTTCATCAGCGCCGCTTCGCGCTTCGCCACCCCGGGCATCACCCAGGAAGACGCCGAAGACATGTACCGCGTGATGCAAGCCGTACGCGCGCAGAACGCCTCGTTGCCAGTGACCGACTTCTACCTCACCGGCTACAGCCTGGGCGCCCTGGATGCGGCGTTTGTCAGCAAGCTGGATGAGACCCGCCGCAGCTTCAACTTCAAGAAAGTGCTGCTGCTCAACCCGCCGGTCAACCTCTACACCTCGATCACCAACCTCGACAAGCTGGTACAGACCGAGGTCAAGGGCATCAACAACAGCACCACCTTCTATGAGTTGGTGCTGAGCAAACTGACGCGTTACTTCCAGCAAAAAGGCTACATCGACCTCAACGATGCCTTGCTCTATGACTTCCAGCAGTCCAAGCAGCACCTGAGCAATGAACAGATGGCCATGCTGATCGGCACCTCGTTCCGCTTCTCGGCCGCTGACATTGCGTTCACTTCGGACTTGATCAACCGCCGTGGCCTGATCATTCCGCCCAAGTACCCGATCACCGAAGGCACCAGCCTCACGCCGTTCCTCAAGCGTGCCCTGCAGTGTGACTTCGACTGCTACCTCACCGAACAAGTGATCCCGATGTGGCGCGCTCGTTCCGATGGCGGCAGCCTGCTGCAACTGATCGATCAGGTCAGCTTGTACGCCCTCAAGGACTACCTGCGCGACAGCCCGAAAATCGCCGTGATGCATAACGCCGACGATGTGATCCTCGGCCCTGGCGACCTGGGTTTCCTGCGTAAAACCTTCGGCGATCGCTTGACCGTCTACCCGCTGGGCGGCCACTGCGGCAACCTCAATTACCGCGTCAACGCCGACGCCATGCTGGAGTTCTTCCGTGGCTAAATATCTTCTGCTGCTCGCCGCACTGATGTGCGCAGGCGTGGCCAATGCCGACAACAGCAAGGCCCAAGAACCCGTCAAGGTCGATGCCGACGGCTTCAAGGAGCCGCTGACCAAGCTCAAGTTCAACCCAGGCTTGGACCAGCGTGAGTTCGAACGCTCCACGCTCACCGCGCTCAACGTCTACGACCCACTGGAGTCGTGGAACCGCCGCGTGTACCACTTCAACTATCGCTTCGACCAGTGGGTGTTCCTGCCGGTGGTGAACGGTTACCGCTACGTCACGCCGAGCTTCCTGCGCACCGGCGTGAGCAACTTCTTCAACAATTTGGGCGATGTGCCCAACCTGATGAACAGCTTGTTGCAACTCAAGGGCCACCGCTCCCTGGAAACCACCGGGCGCCTGCTGGTCAACACCACCATTGGCATCGCCGGCCTGTGGGACCCGGCCACCGCCATGGGCCTGCCGCGCCAGAGCGAAGACTTCGGCCAGACCCTGGGCTTCTACGGTGTACCGGGTGGCGCTTATGTGATGCTGCCGATCTTCGGCCCGTCGAACCTGCGTGACACCGGCGGCCTGCTGGTGGACTACAGCGCCGAATCGCAGATCAACTTCCTCAACGTATCCGAAGTCAGCTCCAACCATCCGGAAGTCTGGGCCCTGCGCGCCGTGGACAAGCGCTACCAGACCAGCTTCCGCTACGGCCAGATGAACTCGCCGTTCGAGTATGAGAAGGTGCGGTATATCTACACCGAATCGCGCAAGTTGCAGATTGCCGAGTAAACCGCAGCGACAAAAAAGGCCATTCGATTGAATGGCCTTTTTTATGCCTGCCGTTTCACCCTCGCAGCGCTTTCCAGCCCTTGCCCACCACGCTGACCACTGCCAGAACAACGGCGCCGGCGATGATCCCCGCCACCGCATTGAGCAGCGTTGGCATCAGCCACGCCAACGCGCCGGTGCTCTGGCTCACGGTTTCGACCCAGTGATGCACCACGGGCACGCCATGGGTGAGGATGCCGCCACCGACCATGAACATCGCCGCCGTGCCAATCACCGACAAGCTCTTCATCATGTAGGGGGCCGCACTCAGAATCGCGCCGCCAATACTGCGCGCCACCTGGCCCGGCTTCTGCGTCAGCCACAGCCCCAGGTCGTCGAGCTTGACGATACCGGCCACCAATCCATATACGCCGATGGTCATGACAATGGCGATACCCGACAGCACGATCACCTGCTGCGTGAGCTGCGCGTCGGCGACGATGCCGAGGGTGATGGCAATGATTTCGGCGGAAAGAATAAAGTCGGTACGGATCGCGCCCTTGATCTTGTCTTTCTCGAACGCCACCAGATCGGTTGCCGGGTCGGCCACAGCTTCAGCCAACTGTGCGTGTTCGGCTTGATCTTCAGCCTTGCTGTGCAGGAATTTGTGCGCGAGCTTTTCGAAGCCCTCGAAACACAGGTAGGCGCCGCCGAGCATCAACAGCGGTATCACCGCCCAGGGTGCAAAGGCGCTGATCAACAGGGCCGTCGGCACCAGGATCAGCTTGTTGATAAACGAGCCCTTGGCCACCGCCCACACCACCGGGATTTCTCGCTCGGCGCGCACGCCGGAGACCTGCTGGGCGTTCAGTGCAAGGTCATCGCCCAGCACGCCCGATGTCTTCTTGGCGGCCATTTTTGTCATCAGCGCGACGTCATCGAGTACCGCCGCGATATCGTCAATCAACACCAACAAGCTGCTTCCTGCCATGAACCGGACTTCCGTTAGAGAGAGATGGCGCGAGCATAGCGCGGCGCAAGGCGTTGCGGGCAGATTGTTGAGGCTTGCAGATGGCCGGTGCTACCATGCGCAACCGCCTGTCATGGCAAGGAAACGTCTGGTTTATGAGCAGCATTCGCGAGCGCAACAAAGAAAAAATCCTGCGGGCGGCGAGCGAGGAGTTTGCCGACAAGGGCTTCGCCGCGACCAAAACCAGCGACATCGCCGCCAAGGCCGGGCTGCCCAAGCCCAACGTCTATTACTACTTCAAGTCCAAGGACAACCTTTACCGCGAAGTGCTCGAAAGCATTATCGAGCCGATCCTGGCCGCCTCCACGCCGTTCAACCCCGAAGGCGAGCCCAAGGAAGTATTGAGCAACTACATCCGCTCCAAAATCCGCATCTCCCGCGACCTGCCGTTCGCTTCCAAGGTGTTCGCCAGCGAAATCATGCACGGCGCCCCACACCTGAGCGCCGACCAGGTTGAGCAGCTCAATGCTCAGGCCAAGCACAATATCGATTGCATCCAGAGCTGGGTTGACCGTGGCCTGATCGCCACGATTGACCCCAACCACCTTATGTTCAGCATCTGGGCAGCCACCCAGACCTATGCCGATTTCGACTGGCAGATCTCGGCGGTAACCGGCAAGGCCAAGCTGGATGAATCCGATTATGAGGCGGCGGCGCAGACGATTATTCGGTTGGTGCTCAAGGGGTGTGAGCCGGATTGATAGACCGCGGCGAGGCTATCGCAGGCAAGCCAGCTTCCACCCGGATTTGCGCCGGACACAAAATGTAAAATGGTCACAATCCCCTGTGGGAGCGGGCTTGCCCGCGATAGCGCCCATCCAGACACATCCTGCTAAAAGCCCGCCGATCAGCCTTCGCCCCTCAGTCTAGCCTCTCAGAACACCACCTGAAGAGAGGCCACGGAATGCCTGATTTACCTGCTTCAAAACGCCTGCGCATCGGCCGCTATAACGAGTCCAACCGCATTTACCTGCTCACCACCAACACCCTTGAACGCGAGCCCATCTTCAGCGACTTCAGACTCGGCCGCCTGGTCGTACAACAATTCAGGATCGCCCAATATAAAGGGCTCGCAACATCATTGGCCTGGGTGGTAATGCCTGATCATTTCCATTGGCTTGTTTCTCTGGAGAAAGGTTCGCTTGCCGACTTGATGCGACAAGTTAAATCCAAGAGCACCCGAGTGGTGAATGCGGTGGCTGGTCGCCAAGGTCGCCTCTGGCAACCGGGCTTTCATGACCATGCCGTGCGTCGAGAGGAAAGCCTTGAGGGGATTGCACGTTACATCGTAGCCAATCCACTCAGGGCCGGGCTGGTAAAGAAGTTTGGTGACTATCCGCTGTGGGATGCCATTTGGGTTTGACTGGAGACCGAGTCGACTGCATCGCAGGCAAGCCAGCTCCCACACTGATTGCACTCACACAGTTGAATTTGTGAACACCGCCAATGTGGGAGCCGGCTTGCCTGCGATAGCTTACTCACAGTCAGAACAAATCAAGCCGACACCCCCGCATCCGCCATCAACCCCACTCCTTCTATCGCCGTGATCGCACACTGCTCGTCAATATCGGACGTATCCCCGCTGATCCCGATCGCGCCCAGCACCATGCCGCTCTGATCCCGAATCAACACCCCACCCGGCGCCGGCACGACGCTGCCCTGCCCCAGGCTGTTCAACGCCGCGATAAACGCCGGGCGCTGTTGGGCGTCCAGTGCCAGCAAACGTGAACCCTTGCCCAGGGCAATGGCGCCCCAGGCCTTGCCGATGGCGATTTGCGGGCGTAGCAGGCTGGCGCCGTCTTCGCGTTGCAGGGTGACCAGGTGGCCGCCGCTGTCGAGCACGGCGATGGTCAGTGGCGCAGCCGAAATGGTGCGGCCTGCAGTAAGGGCCTGGGTGGCCAGTTGAGTGGCGAGTTTCAAGGTTAAAGCGCTCATGGGTGCCGTCCTTATCTTGTTATGGGTAATGCGGTGAGGTCTGTTTGATCAGATGCTCGATCAAACAAATAGAACACAATGATGTTTATTTTTGTATACAATATTTTTCAACAAAAGCTCCACACGTCGAAAAAAGCGCTTCCGACGAACGCAAAGGTCAGTTTACGAAAGGCATTGACCAACGCCGCTCGCCGTGAATACACTTTGGATAGACACCACTTGTATACAATTACAAAACGCAAGAGGCACCAAAACCATGAGCAAAATGAGAGCAATCGAAGCCGCCGTCCTGGTGATGCGCCGTGAAGGTGTGGATACCGCCTTCGGTATCCCAGGCGCCGCGATCAACCCGCTGTATTCGGCCTTGCAGAAGGTGGGTGGCATCGATCACGTCCTTGCTCGCCACGTTGAAGGCGCCTCGCACATGGCCGAGGGCTACACCCGTACCAAGGCCGGCAACATCGGCGTGTGCATCGGCACGTCGGGCCCGGCGGGTACCGACATGGTCACCGGCCTGTACAGCGCCTCGGCCGACTCGATCCCGATCCTGTGCATTACCGGCCAAGCCCCCCGCGCCCGGATGCACAAGGAAGACTTCCAGGCCGTTGACATCACCAGCATCGTCAAGCCGGTGACCAAGTGGGCAACCACGGTGCTGGAACCCGGCCAAGTGCCTTACGCGTTCCAGAAGGCCTTCTATGAAATGCGCTCCGGCCGCCCCGGCCCGGTGTTGATCGACCTGCCGTTCGACGTACAGATGGCCGAGATCGAGTTCGACATCGACGCCTACCAGCCGCTGCCTCTGGCCAAGCCGCTGGCGACCCGTGTGCAAGTGGAAAAAGCCCTGGCTCTGCTCGACGCAGCCGAACGCCCATTGCTGGTGAGCGGTGGCGGCGTGATCAACGCCGACGCCAGCGAGTTGCTGGTGGAGTTCGCTGAGCTGACCGGCATCCCGGTGATCCCGACCCTGATGGGCTGGGGCACTATCCCGGACGACCATCCGCTGATGGTGGGCATGGTTGGCCTGCAAACCTCGCACCGCTACGGCAACGCGACGATGCTCAAGTCGGACGTGGTACTGGGCATCGGCAACCGCTGGGCCAACCGTCACACCGGTTCGGTAGAGGTGTACACCGAAGGCCGTAAATTCATTCACGTCGACATCGAGCCGACTCAGATTGGCCGCGTGTTCACGCCGGACCTGGGCATCGTTTCCGACGCCGGCTCCGCGCTGACGATGTTCATTGAAGTGGCCCGCGAGTGGAAAGCCGCCGGCAAGCTCAAGGATCGCAGTGCCTGGTTGCATGACTGCCAACAACGCAAGGCCACCCTGCACCGCAAGACTCACTTCGACAACGTGCCGGTCAAGCCGCAACGCGTTTACGAAGAGATGAACCAGGTGTTCGGCAAAGACACCTGCTACGTCAGCACCATCGGCCTGTCGCAGATTGCCGGCGCGCAATTCTTGCATGTATACAAGCCCCGCCACTGGATCAACTGCGGCCAGGCTGGCCCACTGGGCTGGACCATTCCCGCGGCGCTGGGCGTGGTCAAGGCCGACCCGAGCCGCAAAGTGGTGGCCTTGTCGGGCGACTATGACTTCCAGTTCATGATCGAAGAACTGGCGGTGGGCGCACAGTTCAAGCTGCCGTACATCCATGTGGTAGTGAACAACTCTTACCTGGGCCTGATCCGCCAGGCCCAGCGTGGGTTCGAGATGGACTACTGCGTGCAGCTGTCCTTCGACAACCTCAACGCCCCCGAACTCAACGGCTATGGCGTCGACCATGTGGCGGTTGCCGAGGGCTTGGGCTGCAAGGCCCTGCGTGTGTTCGAGCCAGGCCAGATCCAACCGGCCTTGCGCCGCGCCCAAGAGATGATCGAAGAATTCAAGGTGCCGGTGATCGTTGAGATTATTCTGGAACGGGTGACCAATATTTCCATGGGCACCGAGATCAACGCCGTCAATGAATTCGAAGACCTGGCCCTGGTCGGCAACGATGCGCCGACTGCCATTTCCCTGCTCGATTAAGGAGACCCCTATGCCGCGCTTTGCTGCCAACCTGTCCATGTTGTTTACCGAACAGGATTTCCTTGCCCGCTTCAAAGCGGCTGCCGATGCCGGTTTCCAGGGCGTGGAGTACCTGTTCCCGTATGAATTCAGCTCTGCCGACATCAAGGCGCAGTTGGACGCCAACGGCCTGACCCAGGTGTTGTTCAACCTGCCTGCCGGTGACTGGGCCAAGGGCGAGCGCGGCCTGGCTTGCCACCCGGACCGGGTCGAGGAGTTCCGTGCCGGGGTCAAACTGGCAATCGCCTATGCTCAGGTCTTGGGCAACACCCAGGTCAACTGCCTGGCGGGTATCCGGCCCCAGGGCGTTGATGACGAGACCGTGGAAAAGACCTTTGTCGCCAACCTCAAGTACGCCGCCGAGAAGCTGCAGGCGGCGGGTATCAAGCTGGTGATGGAGATGATCAACACCCGCGACATTCCCGGCTTCTACCTCAACAACACGGCGCAGGCCCTGTCGATTCGCGAGCAAGTGGGCAGCGCCAATCTGTTCCTGCAATACGACATCTACCACATGCAAATCATGGAAGGCGACCTGGCGCGGACCATGGCGGCGCACCTGGGCGAGATCAACCACATTCAACTGGCGGATAACCCTGGGCGCAACGAACCAGGTACCGGTGAGATCAACTACCGCTTCCTGTTCGAGCATCTGGACCGCATTGGTTACGCGGGTTGGGTCGGCTGTGAATACAAGCCGTTGACCACTACCGAGGCGGGCTTGGGTTGGCTCAAAACCCACAACGCCATCTGACAACTGACACAACACAAAATAATGTGGGAGCTGGCTTGCCTGCGATGCGGACACCTCGGTGTATCAGGCATACGGGGGTGATGCCATCGCAGGCAAGCCAGCTCCCACATGAAAAGAGGATTTTGATCATGGCTAAAATCGGATTTATCGGCACCGGCATCATGGGCCAACCCATGGCCGCCAACCTGCAGAAAGCAGGCCATCAACTGTTTCTCTCCGAACATCACGGCAAGGCTCCAGCTGAACTGATCAGCGCCGGCGCCGTGGCGCTGGCCAACCCGCAACAAGTGGCCCAGGAAGCCGAGTTCATCATTATCATGGTGCCCGACACCCCTCAAGTCGATGACGTGCTGTTTCGCGCCGACGGCGTGGCTGCGGGCCTGTCGCCGAACAAGGTGGTGATCGACATGAGCTCGATCTCCCCTACTGCCACCAAAGCATTCGCCGCCAAGGTCAACCAGGCCGGCGCGCAGTACCTGGACGCCCCGGTGTCCGGTGGTGAAGTCGGTGCCAAGGCCGGCACCTTGAGCATTATGGTCGGTGGCGAACCGCAGACGTTCGAACGCGCGCTGCCGCTGTTCCAGAGCATGGGCAAAAACATCACCCTGGTAGGCGGCAATGGCGATGGCCAGACCGCCAAGGTGGCCAACCAGATCATCGTTGCCCTGAACATCCAGGCGGTGGCCGAAGCGTTGTTGTTCGCCTCCAAAAACGGCGCCGACCCGGCCAAGGTGCGGGAAGCGCTGATGGGTGGCTTTGCATCGTCCAAGATCCTGGAAGTGCACGGCGAGCGCATGATCAAGGGCACCTTCGATCCGGGCTTCCGTATCAACCTGCACCAGAAGGACCTGAACCTGGCCCTGGCCGGCGCCAAGGAACTGGGGATCAACCTGCCGAACACCGCCGGCACCCAGCAAGTGTTCAGCACCTGCACGGCAATTGGCGGCGGCAACTGGGACCACTCGGCGCTGATCAAGGGCCTGGAGCATATGGCGAATTTCTCGATTCGCGATAAATAACCCAGCTTGAAATGCACTCCAGTGTGGGAGCTGGCTTGCCTGCTCCCACCTTTGAATGCGCTGCACCTCTAATAACAAGAATCCCCCGGGAGCCCGCTTATGTCGGTCGATCCGCAACACCTGCTTCGCGAGCTGTTTGCCACAGCCATCGACGCCGCCCACCCCCGGCAAGTCCTTGAACCCTACCTGCCTGCCGACCGCAGTGGCCGTGTGATCGTGATCGGCGCCGGTAAAGCCGCGGCCGCCATGGCATTGGTCGTCGAAGATTGTTGGCAGGGCGAAGTCTCGGGCCTGGTGGTCACCCGCTATGGCCATGGCGCGCCATGCAAAAAAATCGAAGTGGTCGAAGCCGCCCACCCGGTTCCGGATGCGGCCGGCCTGGCCGTGGCCCAGCGCGTGCTGGAACTGATCAGCCATCTGGGTGAAGACGACCGTGTGATCTTCCTGCTCTCCGGCGGTGGCTCGGCATTACTCGCCCTGCCCGCCGAGGGCATCACCCTGGCGGACAAACAAGCCATCAACAAAGCCCTGCTTAAATCCGGCGCCACCATTGGCGAGATGAATTGCGTGCGCAAGCACCTCTCGGCCATCAAGGGCGGGCGCTTGGCCAAGGCTGCGTGGCCGGCCACGGTGTACACCTACGCGATCTCCGATGTACCGGGCGACCAGGCCACGGTGATCGCCTCGGGCCCGACGGTCGGCGACCCGAGCACCTCGCAACAGGCCCTGGCGATCCTCAAGCGTTACCACATCGACGCCCCCGCTTCGGTGCGCAGTTGGTTGCAGAACCCGGCCTCGGAAACCGTCAAGCCCGGCGACCCGGTGCTTGCCCGCAGCCACTTCCAATTGATCGCCCGCCCGCAGCAATCCCTGGAAGCGGTAGCAGTAAAAGTGCGCCAGGCCGGTTTCAGCCCGCTGATCCTCGGTGATCTGGAAGGCGAAGCCCGCGATGTGGCCAAGGTACACGCCGGCATCGCCCGGCAGATCGTGCAGCACGGCCAGCCACTGGCGGCACCGTGCGTGATCCTTTCGGGGGGCGAAACCACCGTCACCGTACGCGGCAACGGCCGTGGCGGGCGCAATGCGGAATTCCTGCTCAGCCTCACCGACAGCCTCAAGGGCCTGCCCGGCGTGTACGCCCTGGCCGGCGATACCGATGGCATCGACGGTTCAGAAGACAACGCCGGCGCGATCATGACCCCCTGCAGCTACCGCCGTGCCGAAGCCCTGGGCCTGTCGGCCAGTGATGAGCTGGACAACAACAACGGCTACGGCTATTTCGCCGCCCTGGGCGACTTGATCGTCACCGAGCCGACGCGCACCAACGTCAACGACTTCCGCGCCATCCTGATCCTCGAGACTGCCAACCATGACGCCTGACAAGAAGGTCAAAATCCTCGCCACCCTGGGCCCGGCCACCGACGGTATCGACGACATCCGCGAGCTGGTGGAGGCCGGGGTAAATATCTTCCGCCTCAACTTCAGCCACGGCGACCACGCCGACCATGCCCAGCGCTACCAGTGGATTCGCCAGGTCGAGCGCCAGCTCAACTACCCGCTCGGTATCCTCATGGACCTGCAAGGGCCGAAGCTGCGGATGGGACGCTTTGCCGAGGGCAAGGTGCAGCTCGTACGCGGCCAGGCCCTGCGCCTGGACCTGGATGAAACCTTGGGCGACCAACGCCGGGTCAACCTGCCCCACCCGGAAATCATCGCGGCCCTGGAGCCGGGCATGGACCTGCTGCTCGACGACGGCAAGCTGCGCCTGCGCGTGATCACCAAGCATGCCGACGCCATCGACACCACCGTGCTCAATGGCGGCGAACTGTCTGACCGCAAAGGTGTGAACGTCCCACAAGCGCTGTTGGAACTGAGCCCACTCACCGCCAAGGACCGCCGCGACCTGAGCTTCGGCCTGGAGCTGGGTGTGGACTGGGTGGCGCTGTCGTTTGTGCAGCGCCCGGAAGACATCCGCGAAGCCCGCGAGCTGATCGGCGATAAAGCGTTTTTGATGGCCAAGATCGAAAAGCCTTCGGCGGTGCAACGGTTGCGTGAAATCGCCGAACTGAGTGACGCGATCATGGTGGCCCGGGGTGATTTGGGCGTGGAAGTGCCGGCCGAGAGCGTGCCGCAGATCCAGAAAGACATCATCAGCACCTGCCGCCAACTGGGTAAGCCGGTGGTGGTGGCCACGCAGATGCTCGAATCCATGCGTTTCTCGCCGGCACCCACCCGCGCCGAAGTCACCGATGTCGCCAACGCGGTGGCTGAAGGCGCCGACGCGGTGATGCTGTCGGCGGAAACCGCCTCGGGCGAGTACCCGCTGGAAGCGGTGCAGATGATGAGCAAGATCATCCGCCAGGTGGAAAACGGCCCTGACTACCAGGCACAGCTGGATGTCAGCCGGCCCAAGGCAGATGCCACGGTGTCGGACGCCATCAGCTGCGCGATCCGCCGCATCAGCAGCATCCTGCCGGTGGCGGTGCTGGTGAACTACAGCGAGTCCGGCAGTTCCAGCTTGCGCGCGGCGCGGGAGCGGCCCGTGGCGCCGATCCTCAACCTCACACCCAACCTGTCCACGGCGCGACGCCTGAGCGTGGCGTGGGGCGTGCACTCGGTGGTCAATGATCGGCTGCGCCAGGTGGATGAGGTGTGTTCCACCGCACTGGAAATTGCCCAGGCCCAGGGCATGGCGCAGCGTGGCGATACCTTGGTGATTACCGCAGGGGTGCCGTTCGGGCAGCCGGGGTCCACCAATTCGCTGCGTATAGAGACGCTGATTTAGCGCCTGTCAGGGCCTCATCGCGGGCAAGCCCGGCTCCCACCTTTGATCGAGTTTGCATGTCGAACATCAATCAAATGTGGGAGCTGGCTTGCCTGCGATGAGGGCAACTCGGTCTTATTGACTCAACCCCAATGCACAACCCAACCTGCCCCGACTGGGCCGAAGCCCTGCTCAACGGCTTCAGCCAAATCTTCCTGCAGCGCCACCCGCTGTGCGGCCTGCTGTGCCTGCTGGCGATCCTGATCGGTGCCCCGGCCTTGCTTGGCGGTGCCTTGCTGGGGGGCGTCGCAGGGTTGCTCACGGCCCAGCGCCGGGGGTATCCCAAGGCCGAGCGCCAGGCCGGGCTGTATAGCTACAACGGCGTATTGCTGGGCCTGTTGATCAGCCAGCACTTTGCCTGGTCGGCGCTGGTGCCGCCGCTGATCCTGGCGTGCGGCGGCGTGAGTGCCATCCTCACTCGGCACTGGTTGAAACACGCGACCCAACCCCTGGATTTGCCAGCGTACACCGCCCCCTTTGTTGGCCTGGGCTGGTTGCTGCTCGGCCAGGTCCCGCAGAACACCCTTGCGCTGAGCGAGCCCGACACTGTCGCTGTACTGGCCGCACCCTTCACCGGCCTCGGGCAAATCATGCTGTTGGACCAGCCCCTGGCGGGTGTGCTGATCGCCCTGGGCTTGCTGCTGGCCGACCGTCGCGCCGTCGCGTGGGCCTTGGGCGGCGCCACTCTCGGCATGCTGGCCGGCCTGTGGTTGAACGACCCCACTGGCGCCCTGCTCGGCCTGCACAGCTATAACCCCGCGCTGGCCGCACTGGCCCTGTGCTCGTCGCGTCGCCAGCCTTGGTTGCCACTGCTGGGTATCGGCCTGGCCATCCTGCTCACCCCTGGCTTTGGCGGCCTGCACCTGCCCGCGCTGACCGCGCCATTTATCCTCGCGTGCTGGCTGGTGCGCGCCGGTCAGCGAATGCTGCACAAGCCTCACATGGACAGCCCGTTCGAATCGCCCTAGGCTTGCTCGATATTCGTTTCAGGCAGGGTTTATGGACAGCAACAACGACTGGCGCCAGCGCCTCTACATCATGGTGTTCCAAAGCGACACCGTCGCCGGGCGGCGCTTTGACGGCATCCTGCTGCTGATCATCCTCGCCAGCCTGGTGATCGTGATGCTCGACAGCATCGACACAATCCACCAGAACTACGCCAACGTGCTGGCCTATATCGAATGGGGCTTCACGCTGATCTTCGCCATCGAGTACGGCCTGCGCCTGTATTGCTCGCCCAAGCCGCTGCGCTATGCCTTCAGTTTTTATGGCTTGGTGGACCTGCTCGCCATCGTCCCCGGCATCCTCGCGCTGTACTACAGCGACGCCCAGTATCTGCTGATCATCCGCATCATCCGGATGCTGCGCATCTTCCGCGTGCTCAAGCTCAGCCCGTATCTCAAGCAGGCCAACTACCTGATGGCGGCGCTGCGCGGCAGCAAGCAGAAAATCGTGGTGTTCCTGGTCAGCGTGTGCACCCTGGTGACGGTGTTCGGCACCTTGATGTACGTGATCGAAGGCCCGGAACATGGCTTTACCAGTATTCCCAAGGGCATCTACTGGGCGATCGTCACCCTGACCACCGTGGGCTTCGGCGATATCGTGCCCAAGACGCCCCTGGGCCAGGTGATTTCTTCGCTGGTGATGATCACCGGTTACTCGATCATCGCCGTGCCGACGGGTATTTTTACCGCTGAACTGGCCAGTGCCATGCGCGGCGAACAGCTGCATACCGACTGCCCAGTGTGCAAGAAGGACAGCCATGAACCCAACGCCGCGTTTTGCGCGCGCTGTGGCAGCAATCTGTTTCGCAAACTGGAATAAGCAAAGTTCGTTTTAATCTTTAAAGCTCTATGCAGGCCCGGCTATAGTCGCTGGCAAATTGCCTCCCCTCTTCTCGAACAACAAGGAATGAGCAGTGAAAAAAATCCTCAGCGCCTCTCTACTGGCCGCCGGCCTAGCCTTGGCGGGCTCCGCCCAGGCAGCGACCACCCTGCTCAACGTCTCCTACGACGTGATGCGCGACTTCTACAAGGACTACAACGCCGCTTTCCAGAAGCACTGGGCAGCCGAGCATCCGGACGACAAGCTGACGTTGCAGATGTCCTTCGGCGGCTCCAGCAAACAGGCACGCTCAGTGATCGACGGCCTGCCCGCCGACGTGATCACGATGAACATGGCTACCGATATCAATGCCCTGGTCGACAACGGCAAGCTGGTGCCGGACAACTGGGTGACACGCCTGCCGAACAACAGTGCGCCATTCACCTCAGCCACGGTGTTTATTGTGCGCAAAGGTAACCCCAAGGCCCTGAAGGACTGGCCCGACCTGCTCAAGGACGGCGTGCAGGTAATCGTGCCCAACCCTAAGACCTCGGGTAACGGCCGCTACACCTATCTGTCGGCCTGGGGTTACGTGCTGAAGAACGGCGGCGATGAAGAAAAGGCCAAGACCTTCGTTGGCAAGTTGTTCAAGCAAGCGCCAGTGCTGGACACCGGTGGCCGCGCCGCCACCACCACCTTCATGACCAACCAGATTGGCGACGTGCTGGTGACCTTTGAAAACGAAGCAGAAATGATTGCCCGCGAGTTTGGCCGTGATCAGTTCGAAGTGGTCTATCCAAGCGTTTCCGCCGAAGCCGAACCGCCGGTGTCGGTGGTGGATAAAGTGGTCGAGAAAAAAGGCAGCCGTGTCGTGGCCGAGGACTACCTCAAGTATCTGTGGTCGCCCGAGGGCCAGGAAATTGCGGCCAACAACTATCTGCGCCCACGGGACCCGAAGGTGCTGGCCAAGTACACCGACCGGTTCCCCAAGGTGGACTTCCTGTCGGTGGAGAAGACCTTCGGCGACTGGCGCACAGTGCAAAAGACCCATTTCAATGATGGCGGGGTGTTTGACCAGATCTACTCTGGCCAATAACCCATCTGACTGAATCAACTCGGTCAAACCTGTGGGAGCTGGCTTGCCTGCGAAAGCGCTCTATCAGTCATATTTCTGGTGACTGGTGCACCGCCATCGCAGGCAAGCCAGCTCCCACTTTTTTGCGTAGGGCAGATGTGTCTGAATGTATCATCAGCCGGCATAAGTGATATCACCACAAGCAGCCTACTCACTTGAGAGCCTTGTCTTTACTCTCTCACGCCATCGTCCTTCGCCTTTATGAGTACACCATGAACGCAACCTCTCACGCTGCAGGCACCATGACTCGGGGCATGGTCATGCTGTTCGCGTTTTGCTGCGGCGCCATCGTCGCCAACATCTACTATGCGCAACCGATCATCGAGCTGATTGCCCCGGACATTGGCCTGACGCCGGCAATGGCCAGCCTGATCGTGTCCCTCACGCAAATCGGCTATGCCCTGGGCCTGTTTTTCCTGGTGCCTCTGGGCGACCTGCTGGAAAACCGCAAGCTGATGATCGCCACCACCGTCGTGGCGATCGCCAGCCTGTTGGGTGCGGCGTTTATCGAACAGCCGAATCTGTTCTTGCTGGTGTCGCTGCTGATCGGTTTCAGTTCCGTCTCGGTGCAGATCCTGATTCCGCTGGCCGCACACCTGGCGCCGGCCGAATCCCGGGGCCGGGTGGTTGGCAGCATCATGGGAGGCCTGTTGCTGGGCATCCTGCTGGCACGGCCGGTGTCGAGCGTGGTGGCCGACCACTTCGGCTGGCGTGCGATGTTCATGGCCGCCGCCGCACTGATGGCGTTCATCAGCGTGGTGCTGATGCTGACCATTCCCAAGCGCCAACCCGATCACAGTGCCAGCTATGGCCAGTTGCTGCGCTCCCTGGGCACCCTGTTGCGTGAGCAACCGCTGTTGCGCCAGCGGGCGTTCTACCAGGGTTGCATGTTCGCCGCCTTCAGCCTGTTCTGGACCGCCGCACCGCTGGAACTGGCACGTAACCACGGCCTGAGCCAAAGCGAGATCGCACTGTTTGCCCTGGTCGGTGCCCTTGGCGCCATCGCCGCGCCCATGGCTGGTCGCCTGGCCGATGCCGGCCATACCCACCGCGCCTCGCTGCTGGCGATGCTGTTTGGCGCGCTGAGTTTCCTGCCGGCGTTGGTACACCCGCTCTACAGCGTGATCGGCCTGGCAGTCACCGGTGTGGTTCTGGACTTCTGCGTGCAGATGAATATGGTCCTCGGCCAGCGCGCCATCTACGCCCTCGATGCCAACAGCCGCAGCCGCCTGAACGCGCTGTACATGACCAGCATTTTTATCGGCGGTGCGTTCGGTTCGGCGATTGCCAGCAGCGTGTATGAACATGGCGGCTGGTTGGCCGTCATGCTGGTGGGCAGCGCATTTGCGCTGGTGGCCTTGTTGCGCTTCCTGAGTGCGTCACGTAAAGCCGCGTCGGCCACTGCCCAAGCGTCCTGACGGTTCCTTAGGCTCATAAAAACTTTTCACAACGCACAAAGGGGCGGGACTTAATCAATCATTGAGTGAGTCCCGCCCCGCGTTGCGTCAAACAATGGCGACCCTCAAAGGTGCCCGGTCAAGTCGTTAGAGATAACCGCCATCTTTGATGTTGAGCCCAATGACAAGTCGGCATGGGTGCGTATTGAGAAATATGAGCTCCGTCTCCGGGTTTTATCTGAGCGCTGGCATTACCCATGCACTACATTACCGGGGACTGGGTCAGGTGCTCACGCTATGCCCGTGCTCCAGGCAACACAGCAAGCGCTCGACGGTATGCGCCAACGGGCCGGAATTATCCAATACGAACAACCCCGCGCCATGACCGGCAATCAATTCGGCAGTGAACCGCGCATTGCGCGCGAGGCGCTCCTCGATATCCGCCAATGACTCCCGCCCACGCGCAATCAGACGCTGGCGCAGCACCGCTTGGTCCACCGTCAGCAGCAATACCAGCAAGGTCGGATAACGCTCACGGGTTTGCTCCAGGTGCGCACGGGAACCGTTGACCAGAACGTCGTCCCCCGCGGCCAGCCAATCGTCGATTTCCCTGGGGATGCCGTAGGACAAGCCGTTAGCCTGCCAGCTCAAGGCAAATGCGCCCTCGGCCTCCATGGCCGCAAACTGCTCGGGGCTCACACCTTGCGCCGCTTCGCCCACCGCCTCCGCGGACCGAGTGATCACCCGTCGCACCATGCGGCACCCACGCTCAACCAGACGTGGGCGTGCGGCATCCAGCAGACTGTCTTTGCCCGAACCCGATGGCCCGATGAGATAGATCAACCTGCCTGCCATTAAAAACCCTCTTCGCTTGTCCCCACACAGGTGCATCCCCGGGACCACTGCGCAGCGCCTGGTTTGCAACCGGGGAGCCGCGTCGTAGTAGCCGCAGGAAAGTATACCTAGCAATCCTTCCCACGCCAGGCCAGCAATCGCCACATCACTACAGCGCACTGCGCATTCGGCGCATACACCGGGCTTTAATTGCTTGGCCCTACCGTGATCTACACAGTGCGTTTGAAAGCCATGAAAAAGGCGACCCTCAGGCCTAATGCCAGTCAGTTAAGAGCGAGAGCAGACAACCAGTGACTTGTGGCGAGGGAGCTTGCTCCCGCTGGACTGCGTAGCAGTCCCATTTTTGGGGCCGCTTCGCGCCCCAGCGGGAGCAAGCTCCCTCGCCACAGTTACCGATTCTGTC